>NZ_BAABAU010000003.1:300000-411938 GCF_039537585.1 Frondihabitans peucedani | reverse complement strand
GGTCGGCGGTCCGTCCCCCCCCCCCCCCCCGGTCCGCCGGCGCTTCGCACCCGCTTCGCACACGCTCCGCCCCCGCTCCGGTCCGCGCAGGACGCGGGCGTAGGCTCGCGCCATGCCGCACATCGTCTACGCCGGTCAGAGGATCGCGATCAGCTCGCAGCAGCTCGTCGACATCAAGGACCGCCTGCGCGAAGCCTCCTCGGCCGGGACGCCGGTGGAGCTCGACGTCCTCGACAAGGAGGGCAACGCCAGCTGGCTCCTCTGGACCCCGGGCGCACCGATCGTCATCAACGACGGCGACGTCCCTGCGCTGCCCGAGTTCCCCTTCCCCGACCTCTCGGCACTCGGCTTCCCCGGGCCGCCCGAGCCCCCGGCCCAGCGGCGCGTCGGCTTCTAGCCGGCTGCGAGCGGCCCGCGACCAGGCGTCCCTGCGAGACTTGGCGCATGAGTCTTGTGCGCCTGGCCGATGTGACCGTCCGATTCGAGGGTCGTCCGGTGCTCCGCGAGGCGTTCCTCCGCCTCGACGCGCGCGACCGCGTGGGACTGATCGGCCGGAACGGCTCCGGCAAGACGACGCTCCTGAAGCTCATCCTCGACCGCCTGCAGCCCGACGAGGGCACGGTCACCGTCGAGCAGGGTGTCCGGATCGGCTACTTCTCGCAGTTCTCCGAGCTCAACGGGTCGAAGACGATCGTCGAGGAGCTCGAGGGGCTGTTCGACGACATCCACGCGGTCGAGGCCGAGCTGGCCAGGATCGAGACGGACATCCCCGTCGTCGCCATGGACCCCGACGGCGGCCTCGACGCCCTCCTCGAGCGGCAGTCCGAGCTGTTCGCCGAGATGGAGCGCCTCGGCGGCTGGGACTACCAGCGCAGGATCGACACGGCCCTGTCGACCCTCGGCTTCGCCGACTCTCATCGAGACCTCCCGATCGACGACCTCTCGGGCGGCTGGCGCAACCGGGCGGCCCTGGCGAAGATCGTGCTCGGCGAGCCCGACGTGCTCCTCCTCGACGAGCCGACGAACTTCCTCGACGTCGCCGGAGTCGAGTGGCTCGAGGCGTGGTTCCGCGACTTCACCGGTGCCGCCGTCGTCGTCTCGCACGACCGGAGCTTCCTCGACGCGGTCGCCACCCGGATCGTCGAGGTCGAGAACTTCCACCTCCACGAGTACCCCGGCGACTTCGCCGAGTACATCGTGCAGAAACAGTTCCGGCTGAAGACCCTCGAGGCCCAGTTCGTCCACGAGAACGAGCTGCTCGCGTTCGAGGCGGAGGGCATCAGCGACCGCCGCGAGGCCGCGAAGGCGGCCAAGTCGAGCGGGCAGACCCTCGGCAAGGAGCTGTCGAAGATCAAGAAGTCGCGCACGCCGCGCCCGGTCGACCAGATCATCACGGAGATCTACGCCGGGCTCCACGTCAAGGACGTCCTCTGCCGCGTCGACGACCTCGGCAAGGGCTACGGCGACCGCCCGCTGTTCGAGGGCCTGTCGTTCGAGGTGCGGCGCGGCAACCGCATCGTCGTCACCGGGGCCAACGGGTCGGGCAAGAGCACGCTGCTCCGCATCCTGGAGGGCGTCGAGAAGCAGGATCACGGCACCGTCGCCTGGGCGGGCGGCGCCCGCGTCGTGTCGTACAACGCGATGCTCGAGGCCCTCGATCCCGCCGACACGGTCACCCACGCCGTCAACGCGCTGCCCGACAGCCTCGCCCTCACGGCGACCCGCAAGTCGGTCGGCCGGTTCCTGGCGATGTTCCAGTTCTCCGAGGCCGACCTCAAGAGCCGCATCGGCAGCCTCTCCGGCGGTCAGCGGGCCCGGGTGGCGATGGCGCAGTGCCTGCTGTCCGGCGCCTCGGTGCTCCTCCTCGACGAGCCGACGAACCACCTCGACCTCGCCAGCACGCAGGTGATGGAGCGGGCCCTCGTGCACTTCCCCGGTGCTGTCGTCGTCGTCAGCCACGACCGCTTCTTCAGCGACAAGGTAGCCAACCGGAGGCTCGTCTTCCCCGCGGCGGCCGGCGATCCGGGCGGCGCGTCGTCCCGCGAGCTCGAGGTGACGGCGGCGTGAGCGCGAAGATCCTCCTCGCAGGATGCGGCGACCTCGGCACCGAGGTCGGCCTCCGCGCCCGGGCGGCCGGCTCCCGCATCGTCGGGGCGCGACGCCGCGCCGAGCTCCTGCCCGAGTCGTTCGAGAAGCAGTCGGTCGACCTCCGCACCGGCCGCCCGATCGTGGGCGACGACGTCGACCTCGTGGTCGTGTCGCTGACCGCGGGCGACCGGACCCCCGAGGCCTATCGCGCCGCGTACTTCGACGGACTCCGGAACGTCCTCGACGCCGTCGACGAGTCGGCAGCCGACCCGCGCGTGATCCTGGTCTCGTCCACCGCCGTCTACGACGTCGACGACGAGTCGGAGGTCGACGAGGGGACACCCGCGACCGGCCTCACCGCGACGGGGGCCGTGCTGCTCGAGACCGAGCAGCTGCTCCGCGACCGGGTGGCGGAGGGCGTGATCCTGCGTCTCGGCGGCATCTACGGCCCCGGCCGCGAGCGCCTCATCGACCAGGTGCGCCGCGGGGGCATCCACGAGCCGCACGTCTCGCCGTTCACGAACCGGATCCACCGCGACGACGCGGCGCGCGCGATCCTGCACCTCGCAGCCCTCGAGTCGCCGCCCCGGCTGGTGCTCGGCGTCGACGACGAGCCGGCGCGGCTCGGTGACGTCCTGCGGTTCCTGGCGGCCGAGATCGGAGCCGACGCCCCGGGCACCGCCTCCCGCGACCGCGAGCGGGCCGGCAGCAAGCGCTGCAGCAACCGGCTGCTGCGCTCGACCGGCTTCGTGTTCGACTACCCCACCTACCGCGAGGGCTACCGCGCCGTGCTCGCCGGCGCCGGCACCCGCCACCCCTGACGCGCCCAGCGCCCCTGCGCCCCCCCCCGCTCCCAGCCCCAGCAAAACCCTCGCGATCGGCCGCCGCGGTGGTCCTAGGACCACCGCGCCCGCCGATCGCGAGGGTTTGAGTGCGCCGGGGCAGCGCAGCGCAGCGCGGGCTAGTCGCGCCAGCTGTGCTCGGGCTCGTACCCGAGCAGCCGCCGGGCCTTCTCGATCGACAGCAGCGTCTCGGTGCCCGACACCTCGCGCTTCAGCGAGACGTCCGGGAACACCTCCGCGGCCAGGTCGGCGCTCGGGCGCGACATGACGGTGTCGGCGGCGGCGATGATGTACGCCTCGAAGCCGGGCTTCGCGTTCTCGAGTGCCTTCGCCACGGCCTGGGCACCGTCGCGGCCGTCGATGTAGCCCCAGAGGTTCCACTTGCGGAGCGTCGCGTCGGCGTCGAACGACGGGAACTCGGCGTAGTCGTCGGGGTTCATCACGTTCGAGAAGCGGAACGCCGTGATCGACAGCGTCGGGTCCCAGCGCACGAGCTCCTTCGCCATCGTCTCCTCGAGGTGCTTGACCAGCGAGTACGTGCTCTCGGGGCGGGCCGGGTACTCCTCGTCGACCGGGATGTACGGCGGGTCGATGTCGAAGGGGAGGCCGAGCACGGTCTCGCTCGAGGCGTAGACGACGCGCTTGATCCCGGCGCGACGCGCGGCCTGGAAGACGTTGTAGGTCGACAGGATGTTGTTGTGGAACGTCGCCGAGTCGGGCAGGATCGCCGGCGCCGGGATCGCTCCGAGGTGCACGATCGCGTCGAACCCGGTCTGGTTCACCTCGTCGATGCCCAGGATCGCGTCGACCACCTGGCCGTAGTCGGTCAGGTCGATCTGGATGAACCCGCGTCCGCGCGTGCCCGCCCGGTCGAGGTTGACGACGTCGTGCCCGTCGTCCTTCAGGCGCGTGACGACGCTCCGTCCGAGCTTGCCGCTTCCGCCGGTGACTGCAATCTTCATCGATCGTTCCTCTCGTGGCCGTGTGCCTCGCCCATCCTGCACCCGTGCGCCACTCATGAGACCAGGTTCTGAAAGCCATGACCATTTTCCATTTGACGTCACGAACGGCGCTTTCTAGATTCAGGATCATGACGGACACCCAGACCACCATCCCGCTCCTGTCGAACACGAGCATCCCGCAGCTCGGCTTCGGCGTCTTCCTCGTCGACCCCGCAGACACCCAGCGCGTCGTCGAGGACGCTCTCGAGGTCGGCTACCGCCACATCGACACCGCCACCGGCTACGACAACGAGAAGGAGGTCGGGCTCGCGCTCAAGGCCTCCGGGATCCCGCGCGACGAGATCTTCGTCACGACGAAGCTCCGCAACGACCACCACAAGGCCGGCGACGTCGAGGGCGCCTTCGAGCGCAGCCTCGAGGCGCTCGGCCTCGACGCCCTCGACCTCTACCTCATCCACTGGCCCATGCCCGCGAACGACCACTACGTCGACACCTGGAAGTCCTTCGAGACCTTCCATGCCGACGGCCGCGCGAAGGCGATCGGCGTCAGCAACTTCCTCGTCCCGCACCTCGAGCGACTCCTCGCCGAGACCGAGGTCGTCCCGGCCGTCAACCAGGTCGAGCTGCACCCGGTCTTCCAGCAGCGCGAGCTCCGCGCCTTCCAGGCCCAGCACGGCATCGTCACGGAAGCCTGGGGCCCGCTCGGTCAGGGCAAGTACGACCTCTTCGGCATGGCGCCGATCCAGGCGGCCGCGTCGGCGCACGGCATGACGCCGGCGCAGGTCGTGCTCCGCTGGCACCTGCAGACCGGCAACGTCGTGATCCCGAAGTCGAACCGCAAGGAGCGCATGGCCGAGAACCTCGACGTCTTCTCGTTCGAGCTCGACGCCGACGAGATGGCCGCCATCGACGCTCTCGACGAGAACCGCCGCGTCGGCGGGAACCCGGCCGAGATCAACTGACCCGTGGATCTCCGCCAGATGGAGTACTTCGTCGCGCTCGCCGAACAGCAGCAGTTCACGCGCGCGGCGGAGGCGACCCGGGTGTCGCAGTCCGGGCTCTCGGCGGCGATCCGCACCCTGGAAGACGAACTCCAGACGCCGCTGTTCACCCGCACCACCCGGCGCGTGGAGCTGACGGGGGCCGGGCGCGCGCTGCTGCCGCACGCCAAGGCCCTCCTCGCCCAGGCGGTGGCCGGCCGCGACGCGGTGGTCGCCGCCCGGGGCGAGGTCACCGGCGAGCTCCGGGTGGGCGGCGAGCAGTGCCTCGGCGTCATCGACCTGCCCGACCTCCTCACCAGCTTCCGCCGCCGCTACCCGAAGGTGACCATCACCTTCGAGCAGGCAGGATCCGGGGCGCTCCTGTCTCTTCTGCGCGCCGGCGACCTCGACATCGCGTTCGTCGCGACGGCCGAGCAGGATCACGCCCTCCCCGCCCGGGGCTCGGCGTCGTCGGCGCCCGCGGTCACCGAGCTCGCCGTCGAGCCGCTCGTGTTCCTCTGTCCTCCCGACTCGCCCCTGGCGCGCAAGCCGCAGGTCGCCTTCCGCGACCTGGAGGACGAGACCTTCGTCGACTTCCACCCGACCTGGGGCGTCCGTGCGATCAACGACCTCGCCTTCCGCGAGCGCGACCTCGACCGCCGCGTCGGCCTCGTCGTCGGCGACGTGCACACACTGCTCGACTTCGTGCAGCGCGGTCTCGGCGTTGCGATCGTGCCGCGTCCGATCGCGAACAAGCCTCAGGCGCAGGGCCTTGCTGTGCGTCAGCTCGACGATCCTGCGGCGCCCCGCTGGTCGGTCGGGATCGCCACGCCCCCCGGGGACCGCGCCGGGACACTCGCCGCGAGGCTGCTGGAGCTGGCGACGGTGCGGGATCCTGCGATCGCCTGAGTGGCACCGAGTGGACGAGGAGTCAGCGGCCGCCGCCGCTCCGCCGCTGCTACCGCGCGGGTAGTTCGTGGGCCTGGACATCGCCCTGCGGCTCGCACGACGCCGGAGCCTCTTGCCTTCAGCCCGGCTGGCGTTCGAAGCGGCATCGGCATGACCTAGTGTGATCGCTGGGGGCAGTGGTCATCATCACGAAGTCGAGAGAGGGGGCGCTTCGAAGATGGCAGCAGGAAGACCGCGAGTCCTTCGCGGCCCCCGATTCACCGCCTGGCTCTGGCTCGGCTTGGGCGTCCTCTATGTCGCCATGGGTGCGCTCTTCTTCGTCCTCGGCATCACGCAGGGGTTGCACTCGAGCGGCCTCGTGTGGGGAATCGCCTCCGGCCTGGTAATCGGTGCGCTCGGCTCCGTCTGGATCATGCGTGCCCTGCATGCCCGAGTGGAACTCAGCGAAGACACGCTGTCCATCTTCGGGTATGTCCGGACCCGGCGCATCGCGCGCGCTGCCATCATCGGATTCGGAAGCAACGGAAGTGTGGAATGGACTTCCGAAGGGGGCGCACAGCGGTCGGCCATGATCTTCGTTCTCGGTCAGATGCGACCCGTCGCGGGACCGCCACCCCCACTTCAGCAGCACTTCGCGAACGATGACCTCGACGTCATCAAGAAGTGGGCTGAAGAAGATCACCCGCTGACCCAGAACTGGTGACCACTCACCAGTCAGCCGCACCTCGAAGAACCGTCATGGTGGAAGGACCGAGGCACCCGAAGCGGGGCTGGAAGGCGTCGTCGTGCTCCGGCACCATGTCCACATGACCCGCATGCTCACCCGCTCGATGGCAGCTCTTCTCACCGGGCTCGTCGTCGTGGCGACGGCAGGATGCACGGGCACAGTCACGCAGGATCGCGGCGAGGACGCCTGGACGCACCGAATGGAGGTGCTGCTCTCCGATCCGCACGGCGACGGTGGTGCTTCCGCTACCCTCACCAGCGAGTCGGGCACGAAGACGGCCAGCGCCCTCGTGGAGCTGTCGACCGTCGATCCTGGCCGGTTCGACGTGCTGTCCGTCTGCCGCGGCTCCGGGGTCGTTCGCGTCAGCGTCCTCCATCGCAGCCCGGAGAACAACTCGGGGACGTTCAAGCCGCTGACCTCCAGGAACGTGGTCTGCGGAGCGACGACACGACTCCCGATAACGATCCCCAGCCACGACGTTGTCCTCAAAGCGACGGGCCCCACGGGCAGCGACTGGGTGGCGGAGATCGTCACGCGCGGCTGGGAGCCGCAGCCGGACTCCGTCGAGTGATTCCCTGGGCTGCCATGGAGCCCGTCGGCTGTTCGTGTACGTGAACCGGATGCTGCGTGGGGAAGGAGACGAGGACCGGCGCCGTGCCCGCTTCCGGCCTACTCTTCTCACGTGACCTCGCCCATGCAACGTCGAAATCGAATCGACAGCGGCCGCCGCAGAGGCACCTTCTTCATCTGGCTGGGCGCCATCCTGATTTCTTTCTGGGCGGCCTTGGCGATCTGGGATGGATTCCATGTCTTCACAGCGTTCGAGCTTGCCCTGGGTGCGTCTTTCGTCTTGCAGGGAGTCGTTCGCCGTCGCGCTGCCGCGAAGGCGCTCACCGCTCTCGAGGCGGAACACGGGCCGAACGCGGGATATCAGGAGCCGGTCCAGCGGCCTCGGAGATGAAGCGGCGCATTTCCATCTAGGCGATGGCTCTGTGACGAGCATTTGGCCGAGAAGTCCTCGCGAGATCGCAGAGTCATGCTCCTGTGGAAGGTCGTCCTCCGGCCACCTGCCTCCGCCACCCGCTCCCAGCAGCGCCGCCTACGGTAGGACACTTGGATACGCACAGCACCACCTCAGCAGGCGCCCCCGGGCGAGACGCGCACGACCGACGGTTCGACCTCGTGGAGGTGCGCGGGGCACGAGAGAACAACCTCCGGGGCGTCGACGTCGACATCCCGCGCGACGCGCTCGTCGCGTTCACCGGGGTGTCCGGCTCCGGCAAGAGCTCGCTGGCGTTCGGCACGGTCTACGCCGAGGCGCAGCGCCGCTTCTTCGAGTCGGTGGCTCCGTACGCGCGGCGCCTGATCGACCAGGTCGGGGCTCCCGACGTCGACCGGATCGACGGCCTGCCGCCCGCGGTCGCCCTCCCGCAGCAGCGGAGCGGCGGCACCGCCCGCTCGACGGTCGGCAGCGCGACCACCCTCGCGAACGTCGTCCGGATGCTCTTCTCCCGCGTCGGCACCTACCCGGCCGGGGCCCCGATGCTCCTCGCCGAGGACTTCTCGACGAACACCGTCCAGGGCGCCTGCCCGACCTGCCACGGGCTCGGGCGCGTGTACGACGTGCCCGAGGAGCTCATGGTCCCCGACGACTCGCTGTCGATCCGCGACAAGGCGCTCGCCGCGTGGCCGACGGCCTGGCACGGCAAGCAGCTCCGCGACAGCCTCGTCTCGCTCGGCTACGACGTCGATGTGCCGTGGCGCGACCTCCCGCGCGACAAGCGCGACTGGGCGCTGTTCACCGACGACTCGCCCCAGGTGCCGATCTACCGCGACCTGTCGCCGAAAGAGGTGTGGGCCGCAGTGGCGGCCGGCGACGAGCCGTCGTACATGGGCACGTTCCTCGGCGTGAAGCGGTACGTGCTCGACACCTTCGCAGGATCGAAGAGCGCCAGGATGCGGGAGCGCGCGGCCGAGTTCATGGTCAGCGTCGTCTGCCCGACCTGCGACGGCAAGCGCCTGAAGCCCGACGCCCTCGAGGTCACGGTCGCCGGGCGCGACATCACCGAGGTGCAGGCGATGCCCCTCCACGAGGTCCGCGACCTGCTCGAGGGTCTGCTCGTCGACGACGGGGCGGCCGCGCACCTCTCCGCCGAGCAGCGCCTGGCGTCCCAGCGGCTGGTGAACGACCTCCGCGGCCGACTCGCCCCGCTGATCGACCTCGGTCTCGGCTACCTGTCGCTCGACCGGACGACGCCCACCCTGTCGTCGGGAGAGCTCCAGCGGATGCGCCTCGCCACGCAGGTGCTTTCGAAGCTCTTCGGCGTGGTCTTCGTGCTCGACGAGCCGTCGGCGGGCCTCCACCCCGCCGACACCGAGTCGCTCCTCAGCGTCCTCGACACCCTCAAGGCGACCGGCAACTCCGTGTTCTTCGTGGAGCACTCGCTCGACGTGATCCGGAGGGCCGACTGGATCGTGGACATCGGGCCGGGCGCCGGCACCGAGGGCGGCCGGGTGGTGTACTCGGGGCCTCCGGAGGGGCTGCGCGACGCGGGGGAGTCGGCCACCAGGAGGTACCTCTTCCCGGATCCTGCGCCGGACGCCTCTGCGCCGGACGCCTCTGCCCCGGCTGCCCGCCGCCCGGGCGACGGACGCCTCGAGCTCCTCGACGTCACGCGGAACAACCTCGCCGGCGTCTCGGTCGCGTTCCCGCTCGGCGCCTTCACGGCGGTGACCGGTGTCTCGGGGTCCGGCAAGTCGTCGCTCGTCACGCAGGCGCTGCCCGACCTGCTCGCGGCGAGCCTCGCGACCCGGGTCGACGACGCCTCGGCCGGGAGCGCCGACGCGCCGGGCACCGGCGCCGACGTCGAGGCGACCGACGAGCAGGGCGAGGGCGCGCAGGATCTCCTCCTCGGCGACGCCCCGCAGGCGACCACCGGCCGGGCGGTGGGCCCCGAGGGCAGGCTCCGCCGCGTGGTCCAGGTCAGCCAGAAGCCGATCGGCCGCACCCCGCGCTCCAACGTCGCCACCTACACGGGTCTCTTCGACCGCATCCGGAGCCGCTTCGCCGCCACCCCCGAGGCTCGGCGACGCCGCTACGGGGCCAGCCGCTTCTCGTTCAACCTCGCGCCCGGGCGGTGCCCGGTGTGCAAGGGCGAGGGGACGATGGAGGTCGAGCTGCTCTTCCTGCCGACGGTCCACGCGGTGTGCAGCGCCTGCCACGGCACCCGCTACAACCCCGAGACCCTCGAGATCGAGCTCGACGGCAGCACGATCGCCGACGTCCTCGCGATGAGCGTCACCCGCGCCTCCGAGTTCTTCGCGGGCGACGCCGACGTGGCCCGCCACCTCGACGCCCTCCTCGACGTCGGGCTCGGCTACGTGTCGCTCGGCCAGTCGGCCACCGAGCTGTCGGGCGGCGAGGCCCAGCGGGTGAAGCTCGCCTCCGAGCTCCGCCGCGGCCAGCAGGGCGACACGCTCTACCTCCTCGACGAGCCGACGTCGGGCCTGCACCCGCAGGATGCCGACCGGCTCGTCGGCCACCTGCAGCACCTCGTCGACGGCGGCAACACAGTCGTCATCGTCGAGCACGACATGCGGGTCGTCGCGCAGGCCGACTGGGTCGTCGACCTCGGCCCCGGAGCGGGCGACGACGGCGGCACCGTGCAGGCGCAGGGCACCCCCGAGGAGGTCGCCGAGAACCCGACGAGCGTCACCGCGCCCTTCCTGCGGGCCGCCCTCGCGGCGAGCGCGCCCGCGGCAGCCGGCTAGCGGCCGGGCCGGCTGGGGCCCGGCCAGCAGACGGTTCGGCCCGGGCCGGCCGGGGCCCGGGCCCCGACCGACCGCTCAGACTACGGCCGGCACCGCCGCCGGAACGACCCGCACGAGCACGGCCTTCGACACCGGCGTGTTGCTGCCGATCGCGGCGCTGTCGAGCGGCACCAGCACGTTCGCCTCGGGGAAGTACGCGGCCGCGCAGCCCTTGGCCGTCGGGTACGACACGACCCGGTAGTCGCGGAGCACCCGCTCGACGTCGTCGGTCCACTCGGTGAAGACGTCGACCCGCTGGCCGTCGACGAGGCTGAGCTCGGCGAGGTCGTCGGGGTTGATGAAGACCACCTCGCGCCCCTTCTTGATGCCGCGGTAGCGGTCGTTGAGGCTGTAGATCGTGGTGTTGTACTGGTCGTGCGACCGGAGCGTCTGCAGCAGCAGCCGCCCCTCCGGGCGCTCGACGTGCTCGAGGTCGTTGACCGTGATCATCGCCTTGCCGGTCTTCGTCGGGAACGTGCGCGAGTCGCGGGGTCCGTTCGGCAGGACGAAGCCGTCGCGGCTCCTGACCCGCCGACTGAAGTCGCTGAACCCCGGCACGACGCGGCTGATGTGGTCGCGGAGCATGTCGTAGTCGTCCTCGAACGACTGCCAGTCGATCGGCTGACGGTCGCCGAGGGTCGCCTGGGCGAGACGGCTGACGATCGCGATCTCCGAGAGCAGGTCGGGCGCGACCGGCGGCACCTGGCCGTGGCTCCCGTGCACCGAGCACACGGTGTCCTCGACGGAGACGAACTGCGGGCCGGCCTTCTGCACGTCGATCTCGGTGCGTCCGAGGGTCGGCAGGATCAGCGCCTCCTCGCCCACGACGGCGTGCGACCGGTTGAGCTTCGTCGACACCTGCACGGTCATCTCGGTGCCGCGCATCGCCTTCTCGGCGAGCTGGGTGTCGGAGATGGCGGCGACGAGGTTGCCGCCCATGCCCATCCAGAACTTGATCTCGCCCTTCTGCATGCCCTTGATGCCCTTGAGCGCGTCGACGCCGTGCTCGCGCGGGGGCGAGAAGTGGAACTCCTTCTCGAGCGCGTCGAGGAACTCGTCGGAGACCTGCTCCCAGATGCCCATGGTTCGGTCGCCCTGCACGTTGCTGTGGCCGCGGATCGGCGAGGCGCCGGCGCCGGGCTTGCCGATGTTGCCGCGGAGCAGCAGGAGGTTGATGATCTCCTTGATCGTGTCGACGGACTTCCGGTGCTGCGTGATGCCCATCGCCCAGGTGATGATGACCCGCTCGGAGTTGAGGTAGCGGCGGGCGAGCTCGTCGATCTCGGTGGAGGCGAGCCCGGTGGCGAGGAGGACCTCGTCGTCGTCGACCTGCGCGATGTGCTCGCGGAACGCGTCGAGCCCGGTGGTGTGCTCGGCGAGGAAGGCGTGGTCGAGCACCGTGCCGGGGTTCGCGTCCTCGGCGGCGAGCACGCGCTTGGCGACGGCCTGCAGCAGCGCCATGTCGCCGCCCAGCCGGATCTGCAGGAACTGGTCGGCGATGTCCGTGCCGCGCCCGACGATGCCGCGGGGCACCTGCGGGTTCTTGTAGCGGCGGAGACCGGCCTCCGGCAGCGGGTTCACCGCGACGATCTCGGCGCCGTTCCGCTTCGCGTCCTCGAGGGCGGTGAGCATCCTGGGGTGGTTGGTCCCGGGGTTCTGGCCCAGGATCATGATCAGGTCGGCCTTCTCGAAGTCGTCGTAGGCGATCGTCGACTTGCCGATCCCGACCACCTCGGCCATGGCGAGGCTGGTCGACTCGTGGCACATGTTCGAGCAGTCGGGCAGGTTGTTGGTGCCGAAGGCCCGCACGAAGAGCTGGTAGATGAACGCGGCCTCGTTCGAGGTGCGGCCGGACGTGTAGAACGACGCCTGGTCGGGGCTGTCGAGCGAGTTCAGCTTGCCGGCGATGAGGTCGAAGGCCTTCTTCCAGCTGACCTCCTCGTAGTGGTCGCTGCCGCGCGGCTTGTGCACCGGCTTCGTCAACCGCCCCTGCATGCCGAGCCAGTACTCCGACTTGTCGAGCAGGTCGGTGATCGAGTGCTCCGCCCAGAAGCTGTCGGGCACGAGCACCGGGTTCGCCTCCCAGGTGACCGCTTTGGCGCCGTTCTCGCAGAACTCGGCGACCTTCCGGTGGTCCGGGTCGGGCCAGGCGCAGCTCATGCAGTCGAAGCCGTCCTTCTGGTTGAGCGACGTCATCAGCTTGACGGTGCGGGCGAGGCCCAGCTGCTTGATCGCGGGCTCCATCGAGTGCAGGACGCCGGGGACGCCGGCCGCCCACGATCGGGGTTCGCCGACCTCGAGGTCCTTGTCGCTCACGTCGTCGATCGGGGGCTTCTCGGTCACGGGCGCGTTCCAATCGTCACGGGGGTGGGAGTGCTGGTCGAGCTGCTGGCGTGGGAGTGCGCGTCGGTCGAGGCGTCGGTCGACGCGGGCGGGTCGCCCTCGCCGAGGCGGTCGGGCCGCGAGTACGCGACCATGCTGGTGCCGCGGAGGAACCCGACGATCGTCACGCCGAGCTCGGCGGCGAGGTCGACAGCGAGCGACGACGGCGCCGACACGGCGGCCATCATCGGGATGCCGGCCATAGACGCCTTCTGGGTGAGCTCGAACGAGGCCCGGCCCGATACCATCAGCACCATGCCGGTCAGCGGCAGGAGGTTCTCCTTCACGGCCCAGCCGACGACCTTGTCGACCGCGTTGTGGCGCCCGACGTCTTCGCGGAGCACGAGCATCCTGCCGGTCCGTCCGTCGAAGAGGGCCGCGGCGTGGAGGCCGCCGGTCTTCTCGAAGACGTCCTGGCCCTGGCGCAGCAGGTCGGGGAAGGTGGCGAGGAGCGCAGGATCGACGACCACCGGGTCGTGCAGGACGGCGTGCTGCGACTTCGTGCGCACCGCGTCGATCGACGCCTTGCCGCAGAGGCCGCAGGAGCTCGTCGTGTAGAACGCCCGCTCGAGGCTGGGATCGGGTGCCGGGACGCCGGGGGCGAGGGTCACGTCGAGCACGTTGTACGTGTTGAGGCCCTCCTCGGTCGCGCCGGCGCAGTAGCGGGCGGTGAAGAACTCGTCGCCGCGCGAGATGACGCCTTCCGACACGAGGAAGCCGGCGGCGAGGTCGAAGTCGTTGCCCGGGGTCCGCATCGTGATGGCGAGCGACTGCCCGCCGACCCGGATCTCGAGCGGCTCCTCCACCGCGAGCGTGTCCATCGTCCTGGTGGCCCCGGCTCCGACGGTGAGGCGGGTCACCTGCTTCCGCGCCGTTATTCGTGCCATGACGACAGGTCTACCCTCCCGACCCCGGGATCACCAGGGCAGAGCCAGCGAACGCACCGGGTCGCCGCGTCTCGCGCCGCCCTGGGGCACCACGAGAAGCCCGTCCGCCTCGGCGAGCCCGCGGAGCATCGCCGACGACTGCCGCGCCACGGGCCGGGCGAGACCCTCGTCGTCGAGGCGGTACGCCTGCAGGAGGACGCCCGGCCGCGGGTGCTCGACGTCGACGGCGAGCGAGACCGAGCCCGGCCGGGTCTGCGGCCGCCCGAGCAGCCCGTCGACAAGCGGGACGCCGATAGCGACGAGGCAGGTCAGCGCCGCCATCGGGTTGCCCGGGAGACACAGGTGCAGGATCCCGGGGCGCCGGGCGAGCAGCAGCGGCTGGCCCGGCCGCATGGCGACGCCCTCGACGACCAGCTCGGCGCCCAGGCGGTCGAGCGCGGCTCGCACGTGGTCGGTGCTGCTGTGGGCCGTGCCGCCGGTCGTGATCAGGAGGTCGACGTCGGAGCGACCCAGCGCCTCGACGGTCTCGTCCAGGTCGTCCGGGGCACGGGCGGCACTGTCGCAGACCGCACCGAGCGAGCGCAGGATGTCGGGCACCGACGGGCTGAACACGTCGCGCACCGTCCCGGCCGCGGGGATCCCGGAGCCCGTGACCTCGTCGCCCAGCACCGCCAGGGCCGCCCTGGGCTGCCGGACCACCGTCACCTCGTCGAGGCCGCAGACGGCGGCCACCGCGAGGCGCGGCGGGGTGAGCGTGGTCCCCGCGGCGAAGAGCAGGTCGCCGGGCTCGGCCTCCTCGCCCGCCAGCCGGACGTGGCGCGGGTGGCGTCGCCCGGGATCGCCGCCGTCGACCAGGCGGCCCGCCTCGAGCCGCCCGGACTCGGAGCGGAGCACGCGGTCCGCACCGACCGGGACCACCGCGCCCGTCGTGATCGGCCGGGCCTGACCCGCCCGGAGGGGCGCGGACGGCACGACGGGACCAGCGACGACCGGGTCGCCGAGCGTCCAGGGCCCGTCGCCCGCGACCGCCCAGCCGTCCATGGCCGACGCGTCGAAGCCGGGCACTCGGGTCAGGGAGCGGACGTCCGCGCCGAGGGTGCGCGCGGCGGCAGCGCGGAGGGGGACCACCTCGGCGGGACGCCGCGCAGCGAGTCCCGCCGCGTGCGCGGCCTCGCGGGCCTCGGTCCAGGAGGGGCGGACCAGGCGGGCGGTCACTCCTGCTCGGCGGTGGCCAGCAGGCGCGCGATGGCCGTGGCGCGCTCGATGTCGGGAGCGGTCCCGCCCTGGAGGCCGGCGGCCAGACCGACGAGGAATGTGGTCAGTGGGGCCGCGGGGCGCGCGACGCCGTGCGCGGCGTCGCGGGCCAAGTCGAGGACGGCCGCGATGTCGACGGTCGTGTCGTCGGGGAGGTGGAGCGCCTCGGAGAGCCTCGCGGCCCAGGCGTCGAGGTCGGCGGGTGTGTCGGTCATGCCCTCACCTAACCAGCAGTCGCTCCCGCTCCGCCGGAGACGCCCAGCCGCCGCGCGTCGTCGGCGGTGTCGACGTCGGCGGCGAGGCCGACCGCGAGCGGCACCTCCACCAGGTCGGCGCCGTCGAGGAGGCGCCGGAACGACAGCCCGACCAGACCGGAGCCGTCGCCTCCGGCAAGCTCCGCCAGGCGCGCCGCGAGGGGCGCGGTCCGGTAGAGCGCGAGCAGCGGCTGCCGCCGGCCCTCCTCGTCGACCGCGACGCAGCCGAAGCCCTCGGGCGAGTCGTCGGCGAGAGCTGCACCCCGGAGCAGCGCGCGGACCGCCCCCGGAGCACTCGGCAGATCGCAGGCGAGCACCAGCGTGCGGGGGGAGGAGGTGGCGCCGAGCGACCGCAGACCGGCGCCCAGGGCGGCGACCGGACCCGACCACGGCGGGCTCTCGCGGGTCAGGATCGCGTGCGGCGGGGGAGCGGTGCCGGGGCGGAGGCCGACCACGGCGGTGGCCCGGGCATCCTGCGCGGCTTCGAGCGCGAGGTCGAGGAGGGTGCGGCCGCCCACGGTGAACGCGGTCTTGTCGGCGCCGCCCAGGCGGGAGGCGCGACCGCCGGCGAGCAGGACGGCGTCGAACGGGAGGCGCTGCATGAGGAACATCCTGCGCCCCTTCGCTGTTGGAGGCTGTGGTGCCACAGCCAGCGGCACGAACAGGGAGGAACCCAATGACCACCACCGACACAGCGATCCTCGCCGGCGGATGCTTCTGGGGCGCGCAGCAGCTGCTCCGCCGCCGTCCGGGCGTCATCTCGACCCGCGTCGGCTACTCGGGCGGCGACACCCCGAACGCCACCTACCGCAACCACGGCACGCACGCCGAGTCGGTCGAGATCGTCTTCGACCCCTCGGTCATCAGCTACCGTGACCTCCTGGAGTTCTTCTTCCAGATCCACGACCCGTCGACGAAGGACCGCCAGGGCAACGACGTCGGCGTGAGCTACCGCTCGGCGGTCTTCTACACCTCCGACGAGCAGAAGCGCGTGGCGCTCGACACCATCGCCGATGTCGACGCCTCCGGCCTCTGGCCGGGCAAGGTCGTCACCGAGGTCACCGCCGCGGGCCCCTTCTGGGAGGCCGAGGAGGAGCACCAGGACTACCTCGAGAAAGACCCCTACGGCTACACGTGCCACTACGTGCGGCCCGGCTGGAAGCTGCCGCACCGTGAGGAGGCCGTGACCGCGTAGTAGCGGCCCCGGAGCACCTGCTCGGAAGACCCCGTCGAGACCCGTCTCGGCGGGGTCTTCCGCGTTCGGCGCCGATCAGCGCCGGCGACTACCGTTCACGTCGTGACCACGCACGACCGCCCGACCGTCTCCGTCGTCGTGCCCGTGAAGGACGACGCGCGCCCCCTCGAGCGCTGCCTCGCCTCGCTCGCCCGGCAGACGGTCGCCCCGCTCGAGGTGCTCGTGGTCGACAACGGGTCGTCCGACGACTCGGCGGAGACCGCAGCCAAAGGGGGCGCGACGGTCCTCTACCAGGGCACACCGGGCATCGCGGCGGCCAGCCGCACCGGCTACGACCGCGCCCGGGGCGACGTCATCGCGCGCATCGACGCCGACACCCGCCTCCCCGCCGACTGGATCGAGACCCTCGTCGAGGCCTTCTCGTCCGACGCCGCGGTCGACGTCGTCACCGGCCGCTCGATCTTCACCGACGGACCGAGGCGGGCCCGCAGGATCGCCGCCCTCCTCTACCTCGGCGCCTACTACGCGCTCGCGGGCCTCGCCCTCACCCATGTCCCGGTCTTCGGCTCCAACTTCGCCATGCGGCGGGAGGCCTGGGAGCAGGTCCGCGACGAGGTGCACGACTCCGACCGCCTCCACGACGACTTCGACCTCTCGTACCACCTCGGCCGGCGGTACCGGATCCGGCTCCTGCCGCAGCTCCGCTCGGGAATCTCGATGCGTCCGCTGATCGGCGGCGGCGGGGCGCTCCGGGTCCGGCGGGGATTCAGCACCGTGGTCGTGCACTGGCCTCACGACCTGCCGTGGCTGCGACTGGCGCGCCGGGTGGCCCTCCGCCGACGTCAGCGGCTGAGCGCGCTCTCGCGGACTGCCGCACTGACCGGCCGGTCGTCGTCGCCGTCGCGGTGAAGGAGGAACGGCAGCGCCAGCCCCGCCACGAGACCGCCGAGCCCGTCGTAGGCGAGATCGCCGACCGTGTCGACGTAGCCGACGACGATCCCGGGGTCGATGAAGGTGTGCCCGGCCCACTCGCCCATCTCCCAGAGCGAGCCGAGGCCCAGGCCGACGAGGGTCGCTGAGGCCGCATGCGCGGCGCGGTGCCCGTCGAGCGCGGGCAGGAAGCGGATGCGCTGCGCGATCAGGACCAGGAGCGCCACGAGGCACCCGGTGAGGACGCCGTGGACGAGCTTGTCCCAGCCGATCACCCGCGTGTAGAGGTGGAACACGTTGCTCCACGCCGCAACGAGGCAGCTCACCCCCGTCGCGACGTCGAGGGCGCCCCGCGCCCCGAGAGCCCGCGGCACCAGCGTGCCGAGGAGCGCGAGCATGAACACGGCGAACTCGATCGCGCCCCAGCCGACGGTCGCCACCACCACGCTCACGACGGTGAGGGCCCGGACGACGTCGGCGGCCACCTCCGAGGCACTCGAGGGTCGACGGAGGAAGGCCTGACTGATCGCACTCACCCCTCCGATGGTGCTCCTCCGTCGGCTCCCGCGTCCCAGCGGACGACGGCGTGCACCGGATCGTGATCCGACACGGCGACCCCCAGCGGCCGAGCGGCGTCGACCCCGGCCGCATCGACGGCGGTGCCCCTGGAGACCAGGATCCAGTCCAGGCGCCGGGCACCCACCCGCGGTGGCCGGTAGTGCGAGTAGCTGCCGAAGCCGGGGTCCAGGCGCTCGCGGGCCAGGTCGAACGAGTCGGCGAGCGGGCCTCCGGTCAGGGCGCGGTGGGTCGCCGATCCTGCGCCCGTGTTGAAGTCGCCGAGGACGGCCGCGGGCGCGTCGAGGCTCTCGACCTCCGCTCGGATGAGGCCGGCAGCAGCCCGACGGGACCGCTCCGAGAGGTGGTCGAGGTGCGTGACCAGCACGTGGAATCGCGTGAGGGTCGCCCTGTCCTGGAGCTCGACCTGGACGACGATCCGCGGGAAGAGGTTGCCGAAGGAGCGGCTGCCGGGCACGCCGGGGGAGTTGGAGAGCCACCACGTGCGCTCCCCGACGATCCGCAGGCGCTCCGCGTCGACGTGCAGCTCGCAGCGCTCGCCGAGGCCTCCGCGCTCGCGGCCGGAGCCCGCCGAGACGTACCCGTCGCCGAGCATCGCCTCGACCTCGCGCGACTGGTCGGGCAGCACCTCCTGCAGCCCGAGGATGCTCGGGCGCTCCACCTCGAGGAGCCGCGCCAGCGCCGGCCGCCGCGTCTCCCAGCGGTCGGCGCGCCCTGGCCGCCACGCGGGCATCCGGCGGCGCAGGTTCAGCGTCATCAGGTGGAGGGCGGGCGGCTGCACCTCGCCGACGAACGGCGGTGTCTCGGGCATGGGCCCATCGAACTCCTGCCTCGCCGACGCAACGCATGAGATTCTCGCCTCGGGCTCCGTTCCAGTGGGATCGGGAGGGGGCCGCGGGAGAATCTCCTGCAGTGGCGAGCGGGGCCGCGAGAGGGCCGAGGTGCACGATTCTCGGGCCGAGAGCGTGCAATTCGGCCCGCTCGAGGGGGAGCGGCTGACGGAGGCGGCGTCGTCCGCGAGGACGAGGCGCCTCCGCCTGCAGGACCGGCGGCGGCGACTCCGGACCGAAGCGCTCCGGCACAGGCTCCTCATAGCTTCGGAGCATGATCGTTCTCCTCTCCGACCCCCTCGTCTCCCGGATCCCGGTCGCCGACGACGGCGAGCCCCTCGTCCGGCTCGGACGCGCGTTCGGCGACGCCGGCGCCCTCGTCCGCCGCTCGCTCGCCGACCGGCTCGAGGCGGCGGCCGCAGCGCTCCCCGCCGGGTTCGCCCTCCGCGTCGTCGAAGGGCACCGCTCGCCCCGAGACCAGCTCGCGATCATCCGCAGCTACTCCGGCCGCCTGCGGAAGCTCCATCCCGCGGTCGACGCCGACCGGCTCCGCACTCTCACCAGCCGCTTCGTCTCGCCGCTCGAGGTGGCGCCGCACGTCGCGGGCGCGGCCGTCGACCTCACCCTCGTCGGCCGAGGCGCCCGCCCCCTCGACCTCGGCACCGAGGTCGACGCCACCCCCGAGCAGAGCTCCGGCGCCTGCTACTTCGCCGCCACGAACATCTCGGACGACGCCCGCGCGAACCGCGAGACGCTCGCCGCCGCTCTCGGCGGAGAAGGTCTCGTCAACTACCCGACCGAGTGGTGGCACTGGAGCTACGGCGACCGCTACTGGGCGCTGATGACCGGTGCTGCCGAGGCGCTGTACGGACCGGTCGACCGGCTGGAGGTCGTCGCGTGAACCGGCCGCAGACGCTCCGGGTCGCCGGGCGATCCCCGATCCTGCTCGAGATCGACACCGACGCGATCTCCGACAACACGCGCCTCCTCGCAGCCCGGACCCCGAAGGAGCTGCTGGTCGTCGTCAAGGGCGACGGGTACGGTCACGGCGCAGCCACGCTCGCCCACGCGGCCGTCCGGGGCGGCGCGAGCTGGGTCGGCGTCACCGGGATCGGCCACGGCGTCGCCCTCCGCGAGGCGGGGATCGGCGTTCCCATCCTGAGCTGGCTCCACGACGGCGAGATCGATCCCGGTGTCGCAGCCGGCGAGTGCATCGACCTCGCCATCGGCTCCTTCGACGATCTCGCTGCGGTGGCGCGCTCGAGCCGCCGGGTCCGCGTGCACCTCAATGTCGACACGGGCCTCGCCCGCGAGGGGTTCGCCGAGGCCGACTGGGTGCGCGCTGCGGCCCTCCTCGCCGACGCCGAGCGGAAGCGCAGGATCGCCGTGGTCGGCCTCATGAGCCACCTGGCGTCGGCCGACGTCCCGGGTCACCTGGCGAACGGCGCGCAGCGTCTCGCCTTCGAGCGCGCTCTCGCGGTGGCGCGGGCCGCGGGTCTGCGGCCGACGATCACGCACCTCGGGGCGACGTCCGCGGTGCTGACGGCGCCGGAGACGCCGGGCACCCTCGTGCGGGTCGGCGCGGGAACGGTCGGGATCGACCTCACTGCGACGACGGAGCTCCGCGGCGCCATGACGCTGACCGCGCCGCTCCTCGACGTCCGCGAGGTGGCCGCAGGCACGGCGTCGGGCTACGGGCACCTCTGGCGGTCCGACCGGGCCACGCGCCTCGGCCTCGTGCCGGTCGGGTACGCCGACGGCCTCCCTCGCGCGGCGACGGCCCTGCGCCCGCGCACGGCGGGATCGGCAGCGGGATCGGGACCGGAGGTCCTGGTAACAGGCCGCCGAGTCCCGGTCGTCGGGCCGATGTCGATGAACGCGCTCGTGGTCGACCTCGGTCCGGACGGGCCGGCGCGACCCGGCGATCCCGTGACCGTCTTCGGAGCACCTCGCGCGAGCGCCGCGGGATCGCCGGAGTCGGCCACCGCACCGACAGTCGCCGAGTGGGCGGCCTGGGCCGGCACGATCCCGCAGGATGTCGTCACCTCGGTCGGCCGCGCCCTGCCCCGCGTCGTCGTCGGCTCGGCCGCGTCGGGCGCCGCGTGGGAACGACGCCGCACCGAGCGGAGGTCCGCGTGAGCGCGCGGAGGCGCGTCGCCGTCCTCGGCGGCGGCCGCAGCAGCGAGCACGACATCTCGCTGGCGTCGGCGCGCGGCGTCGCGGCAGCCCTCGATCCCGACCGCTACGTGGCCGTCCCGCTGACCCTCGAGCGCACGAACTGCTGGACCGATCCCGACGGCCGCAGCCTCGATCTCGCCGGGGCCGTGACGGCGCTCGCCTCCTGCGACGTCGCTGTCCCGATGCTCCACGGCCGCGGCGGCGAGGACGGCACGATCGCGGCACTCTGCGATCTCGTCGGCCTCCCCTACGTGGGATCGGGCGTCCTCGCTGGCGCCTCGGGCATGGACAAGTGGGTGACCAAGCTCGTCGCGGAGGCGCTCGGGATCGCCACAGCCCCCGGGATCCTGCTCACGCCTCGAACGGCGCAGGATCACGTCTGGTCCGGCCCCGTCGTCGTCAAACCCGTGACCGGGGGTTCGAGCCACGGCGTGGCCCTGGTGCGCGATCCCGCTGATCTCGCGGCCGCGCTGGCCGACGCGTTCGAGCTCGACGACCGGGTCCTCGTCGAGGAGCTGGTGTCGGGACGGGAGATCGACATCCCCGTGATCCTGGGCCCGGACGGCCTCCGCACCGGACCCGCGGTCGAGATCGTCGTCGACGGCGTCTTCGACTTCGACACCAAGTACGGCGGGTCGGCCGATCTCCGCATCCCGGCCCCGCTGGACGCAGTCGACCTCGAGGCCCTCGAGACCTGTGCGCTGACCCTCTTCGACGGCCTCGGCTGCCGCGGGGTCGCCCGCGTCGACTTCTTCCTCACCGAGGCCGGGCCGGTGCTCAACGAGGTCAACACCGCACCGGGCTTCACCTCGGAGTCGCAGGTGCCGCGGAGCTTCGCCGCCGCAGGGCTCGGCTACCGCGACCTCCTCACGGAGTTGATCGAGTCGGCCGTCGGCGAGGGGGCCGCTAGGGTCGTCGGGGGAGGGCGGGTGAACCGATGACGATCGACTGGGCGCGGCTGTTCTCGTCGCGCGTGTTCCGCGTCGATCTCGTCACCGGTCTGATCATCGCCGTCCTCGGGCTCGTCCCCGGCTGGATCGACCTGACGCGTCCGCACCTCATCACCGTCCTCTTGGCGATCGTCGCCACGGCACTCCGGCGGTCGATGCCCGGCACCGCCCTCGCGGCCACCTGGATCCTGGCCGTGTTCGAGCTCTGGCTCGGCGAGCGGCCGAGTCTCATCGCGCTCACCTACGTGCTTGTCCTCTACGCGGTCGCCCGGGTCGGCAACCGCTGGCAGATCTACGCCGGAGGCGTGTCCGTCGTCTTCGGCGGGGTCATCGCCTCCGTCTACCTGTACCGGACCGGCGCGCGCTTCACCGAGTTCGCCTACGGCTCCTACGCGCAGACCATCATCGTCCTGCTAGCCCCGCCGGCCGTCCTCGGCCTGGCGTGGCTCATCGGCCTCACGGTCCGGTTCTTCTTCTCCCGGAACGACGAGTCGGAGCTCCGCCTCGTGGCCGAGTCCGAGGCGCACCGGGCCCTCGACGTCGCCGCCGAGGAGCGCGCCCGGGCCTCGATGGCGCGCGACGTGCACGACATCGTCGGCCACTCGCTCGCGGTCATCATCGCGCAGGCCGACTCCGTCGAGTTCCTCGACGACACCGACCGGATCCGGGCCGTCAACGCGACCATCGCGGACACCGCCAGGAGATCCCTCCGAGAGGTCCGCGAGGTCCTGAGCGGGACCTCGACCCCGGTCGCCGACGACGCGCCGCAGGATCTCACCGCGCTGGTCGAGCAGGTCCGTGCGGCAGGGGTCGTCATCGAGCACCGGCTGCGCGGCGAGCGGCGGGTCCTCGATCCTGCGCGGTCGGTCGTGGTGCGGCGCGTCGCGCAGGAGATGCTGACCAACGCGCTCCGGCACGGCGCCCCCGGCGAGCCGGTGCTCTTCGCCGAGTCGTGGCGGTCGGGCGACGTCGTGCTGGAGGTCGAGAACGCCGTCGTCGGGAGGGTCGCCGAGGGCGGCGGGCTCGGCGTCGAGGGGATGCGGGCCCGGGTGACGGCCGTCGGCGGGTTCCTCGAGGCGGAGGGCCTGGAGGGCGTCTTCACGGCGCGCGCCAGGATCCCCGTGCCGGCGACCGCCGATCCCGCCGAACCCGGCCAGGCCGTGACCACCACCCCGAAGGAGGACGCATGATCAGGATCGTGCTGGTCGACGACCAGGAGCTGTTCCGCGGCGGCGTGCGCGTCGCCCTCGACGCGCAGGGCGACATGGAGGTCGTCGGCGAGGCGTCCGACGGCGCGGAGGGCCTCGCGGTCATCGCCGGGACCCGCCCCGACATCGTCCTGCTCGACATGCGGATGCCGGTCCTCGACGGGCTCCAGACCGTCCGCGCCCTGTTCGGACCGGACGGCCCGCAGGATCCGCCCCGCGTCATCGTCCTGACGACCTTCGCGCTCGACGCCGCGGCCGCCACCGCCATCCGCGCCGGAGCCAGCGGCTTCCTGCTGAAGGACGCCACGCCGGCGTTCCTCGCCGCCGCCGTCCGCGCGGTGCACGCCGGCAGCAGCGTGCTCGCCCCCGACGAGCTCGGCCAGCTCTTCGGCCTCGACGTGCAGGCGGCCCCGCCGCCTCCGCCGCCGCCCGCGTTCCGCACGCTGACCAACCGCGAGCGCACCATCTTCGAGCTCGCCGCCCGCGGCTTCTCGAACACCGAGATCGCCACGCGCGAGTTCGTCAGCGAGTCGACCGTGAAGACGCACGTGTCGAGCGTGCTCGGCAAACTCGGGCTCCGCGACCGGGTGCAGCTCGTCGTCTACGCTCACGACAACCGCCTCCTCCAGGGCGGCTAGAGTCGCCGCATGCCCTCCCGCCGCACCCGCCGGCCCGCGCGGTTCGTCCGCGACCTCGTCGTGATCCTGCTCGCCGCCCTCGTGATCTCGTTCGTGCTCAAGACCTACGTCGTCCGGTCCTTCTACATCCCCTCGGGGTCGATGGAGAACACCCTGCAGATCAACGACAGGATCGTCGTCGACGAGCTGGTGCCGAAGGTGCAGCCCCTGAAGCGCGGCGACGTCGTCGTGTTCACCGACCCGGGCGGCTGGCTGCAGGGAGCCGAGCTCGCCGACGGGAACAACCTCGTCAAGCGCGTGATCGGGCTGCCCGGCGACCGGGTGTCGTGCTGCACGACCTCGAGCCAGACCGTCGTGAACGGGCACGCGCTGACCGAGCCGTACGTGAAGGAGCCCGAGAACGCCTTCCAGACGAAGAGCGCCGACGCGGCGTTCTCGGTCACCGTCCCGGCGGGGTCGGTCTGGGTCGAGGGCGACAACCGGGGGAACTCCGAGGACAGCCGGTTCCACCAGTCGCTGCCGACGGGCGGCTTCGTGCCCGAGAAGGACATCGTCGGGCGCGCCGTCGTCATCACCTGGCCGCTGCCGCACTGGTCGTGGCTCGGCAGCCACCCCGACACGTTCCGCGACGTGCCCGCGCCGACGGCGACGCCTGCGCCCTGACGTCGTGCCGGGCCGAGGCTGCGCCCGCTCCGCGCCTGCTCCGCGCCCGCCCCGTGCCGGACGCGTTCTGCTGTGGGCGGAACGGCTCGCGCCCGCCCCGGCGCCCTGCTTGGCTGACGCCATGGACGAGGCCTCGAAGACGACGCGCGATGCCGGCCCGGAGCTCGAACCGCTGCTGCGGGAGGTGCTCGGCCGACGCCTCCGCGAGCTGCGACTCGCCCGCGGCGAGCGGCTCGTCGAGACCGCGGCCCGAGCCGGCATCTCGCCGCAGTACCTCTCCGAGGTGGAGCGCGGCCTGAAGGAGCCCTCGAGCGAGATGATCGCGGCGATCACCGGAGCCCTCAGGATCACCCTCGTCGACCTCGCCCTCGGAGTGGTCGCCGAGCTCCGCGGCACCGGGCCCGTGCTCGACCTCGGCACCGTCGCGTCCGCTGCCCCGGTCGCCGACCTCGCGCCGCCCGCCGCCGGCTTCCAGCTCTACGCCGTGGCCGCCTGAATCGACTCCGGAGCCGGCCCCGCCCCGAGGGCCGAGTCCGCGCTAAGCGTCGGCCCCGCCCCGACCGCCGGCCCCGCCCCGACCGCCGGCCCCTGCACCGGCGGCCCGGTCAGGATCGCGTCGATCAGCCCGTACTCCCGCGCCTGCCCGGCCGTGAAGATCCGGTCGCGGTCGGTGTCGCGCCGCAGCGTCTCGACACTCTGGCCGGTGTGCTCCGACAGGACCTCCTCGATGTCGGCCCTGATCCGGACGAGCTCGTCGGCCTGCAGGATCAGGTCCGGGATCGCCCCGCGCCCCTGTCCGGCCGGCTGGTGGAGCACGATCCTGGCGTGCCGGAGGGCTGAGCGCCGCCCGGGGGCGCCCGCGGCCAGGAGCGCCGCCCCGGCCGCGATCGCCTCGCCGACGCAGGTCGTCGCGACGGGGGAGCGGATGAAGCGCATCGTGTCGTAGACGGCGAGCATCGCCGACAGGTCGCCGCCCTCGCAGTTGATGTAGAGGTTGATCTCGGTGCCGGGCGACGACGAGTCGAGGTGCAGCAGCTGCGCGATCAGGGCGTTCGCGACGCCGGCGTCGATGGCGGTGCCGAGGTAGACGATGCGCTGGGTGAGCAGGTGCGAGTAGACGTCCATCACCCGGTCGCCGCGGGCGCTCTCGGCGATGACGGAGGGGATCGTGTAGCTGCTCATGCGAACGTCCCGATCCCGATGCGGTGCGATCTCGTCGGCATCACCTGCGGGAACGAGTCGACGATCCGGTCGATGAACCCGTACTCGAGCGCCTCGGCGGCGGTGAACCAGCGGTCGTGCAGGGAGTCCTCGAAGACCCGCTCGACCGGCTGGCCGGTGTCGGCCGCGATCAGCCCGAGCGTCACGTCGCGGCTCTGCCGGAGGTCCTTCGCCTGCGCCTCGACCTCGACGGCCGAGCCGCCGAAGCCGGCGGACCCCTGGTGCAGCAGGATGCGCGCGTGCGGCAGGGCGGACCGCTTGCCGCGGGCCCCTGCCGAGAGCAGGAACTGCCCCGCGCTGCAGGCGAGCCCGAGCGCCAGGGTCGCCACGTCGCACGGCACGAGGGTCATCACGTCTCGGATCGCCAGCATCGACGGCACCGAGCCGCCGGGCGAGTGGATCCAGAGGGCGATGTCGGCATCCTGGTCTTCCGCGGCCAGGGTGAGCAGCTGCGTGGTGAGGAGCATCCCGTTGTCGTCGTTCAGCACGCCGTCGAGGACGACGACGCGCTGGTGGAGCAGCTGCTGCCGGGACTGCTCGGTGAAGAAGGGTGGTCTGGTGTCGTCGGTCATGTCGTCATCGTGCGTCGCAGGATCCCGCGGTGTCGCGCGATCCTGCTCAGGGCTGATCCGCTCGCGGCAGAAGGAGGCCGGGCAGCTCGGTGACGGCGGCCCGAAGTACCCTGGGTCCATGACCACCGAACCGACGCCCGCTCAGATCGCCCGCCTCATCGACCACACGCTCCTCAAGCCGGAGGCGACCGCGGCCGATGTCGAGGCGCTCGTCCGCGAGGCCGTCGACCTCGGCACCTACTCGGTCTGCGTGTCGCCGTCGATGCTCCCGCTGACGATCCCCGAGGGCGCCGACGTCAAGGTCGCCGTGGTCTGCGGGTTCCCGAGCGGCAAGCACACCTCCGCTGTCAAGGCCGGCGAGGCGCGCGAGTCCGTGTCGCTCGGAGCCGACGAGATCGACATGGTCATCGACATCGGCGCCGCCAAGGCCGGCTCCTTCGACGCCGTCGAGGCCGACATCCGCGCCGTCCGCGAGGCCGTCCCCGCGCCCACCGTCCTGAAGGTCATCATCGAGTCGGCCGTCCTCGACGACGACGAGATCGTGGCCGTCACGAAGGCGGCCGTCGCGGCCGGTGCCGACTTCGTGAAGACCTCCACCGGGTTCCACCCGGCCGGCGGTGCCACCGAGCACGCGGTCCGGCTGATGTCCGAGACGGTGGCCGGGCGCCTGGGCGTCAAGGCCTCCGGCGGCGTCCGGACGCTCGACGACGCGCGCCGCATGATCGCCGCCGGCGCCACGCGTCTCGGCGTCTCCGGCTCGCGCGCCCTCCTCGGCGCCGACGCCTCCGCAGCGTCCGCGCCCGTCGGCTACTAGAGGCAGTCGGGCGCCTCCTGCCCCGGGGCAGGGGGCGCTCAGGCTCTCCCGGCGCTCAGGCTCTCCCCGTCGACCGGTCGCATCATGGAGCGGTGTTCATCCCGACCAGAGCCGCCGGCCTCGAGGCGCTCCACGACTTCGTCCCTCACGCCGGAGTCGACTACTCCCGCGACCGCAACCGCGACGACGGGCCCTCGCGGAGCAACGTCTCCGGGCTCTCGCCGTACATCCGCCACCGCGTGGTGACCGAGCGGGAGGTCGTCACGGCGGTGCTGGCCCGCCACCGTCTCGGCGCTGCCGAGAAGTTCGTACAGGAGGTGTTCTGGCGGACCTACTGGAAGGGCTGGCTCGAGCAGAACCCCGAGGTGTGGCGGCGGTACCGCCTTGAGGTCGACGCCTTCCACGCGGGCGGCCTCCCGGCCGGGTACGAGGAGGCGGTCGCCGGCCACACCGGCATCGACGCAATGGACGCGTGGGTGCGCGAGCTGGTCGAGACCGGCTACCTGCACAACCACACGCGCATGTGGTTCGCGAGCATCTGGGTCTTCACCCTCGGCCTGCCGTGGCAGCTCGGCGCCGACCTCTTCTACCGGCACCTGCTCGACGGCGACGCCGCGTCGAACACGCTGTCGTGGCGCTGGGTGGCGGGTCTCCAGACCGCCGGCAAGACCTACCTGGCCCAGGCTTCGAACATCTCCCGCTACACCGACGGGCGCTTCTCGCCTGCCGGGCTGGCGACGACCGCCCGCGCCCTCAGCGAGGAACCGCTGCCAGCCAGGACGCCGATCGAGCCGGAGGAGGTCGTCGGCACGATCGGCGCACGGGCCGGGCTCCTGATCCACGAGGAGGACCTCGACGCCTCGAGTCTGCTCGCGGGGCAGCCCGGGCTGGCCGAGACGCTCGTGGCCACCGCCGCCTTCGCCGATCCTGACGAGCGTTCTCCCCTCGGGGCGTCGAGCGCGGTCGACGCCTTCACCGCCGCCGTCGTCGACGACGCTGCGGAGCGGAGCCTCGACTCCCGCGGGCGACCCGCCGTGGTGCTTGCGGGCGCCGCGGCGTCGTGGGTCCTCGACTGGGCCCGGTCGGAGCGGCTCGACACGATCGTCGTCCCGTACGCACCGGTCGGCCCCGTCCAGGAGAGGATCGGCAGGCTCCGGTCCGACCTCGCCGCCGACGGCGTGAGCCTCGTCACCGTGCGTCGCCCCTGGGACAGCGCGGCGTGGCCGTCGGCCTCCCGCGGATTCTTCCCGTTCCGCGAGAGGATCCCCGCGCTGGTCCGCGACCTCGCCGAGTGACGGGTGTCGGCCCGACACCCGGGCGGACCAGGATCGCGACGCCGCAATAGGATTGCAGACGGTCCGCCTCGCAGTGTTGCGTGAGTCGCGGGCCACGTACCGTGCAGGCGTTCTGGAGGACCCCGTGACCGAAAATGCTCCCGTAGACCCGACCTCGACCGAGGCCTGGAAGCAGCTCGCCGGCATCGCCGACGGCTTCACCCCCGACCTCCGAGGCTGGTTCGACGAAGACGCCTCCCGCGCCGAGAAGTACACCTTCCAGGCGGCCGACCTCACCGTCGACCTGTCCAAGGGGCTCCTGACCGACGAGATCCTCGGCCACCTGCTCGAGCTGGCGAAGAGCGTCGACGTCGCCGGCCGCTACCAGGCGATGATCTCCGGCGAGCACATCAACGTGACCGAAGACCGCGCCGTGCTCCACACCGCGCTCCGTCGCCCGAGAGACACCACGGGCCTGGTCCCGGCGGCACCGTTCACCGTCGACGGCGAGAACGTCGACGACGCCGTGCACGCCACCCTCGACAAGGTCTACGCCTTCGCCGAGAAGGTCCGCTCCGGCGAGTGGACCGGCGTCACCGGCAAGCGCATCGAGACCGTCGTCAACATCGGCATCGGCGGCTCCGACCTCGGGCCCGTCATGGTCTATGAGGCTCTGAAGCCCTACGTGCAGGCCGGCCTCGAGGCCCGCTTCGTGTCGAACATCGACCCGTCCGACGTCTACGAGAAGACGGCCGACCTCGATCCTGAGACGACGCTCTTCATCGTCGCCTCGAAGACCTTCGGCACACTCGAGACCCTGACCAACGCCCGCCTCGCCCGCGAGTGGCTCTGGAAGCAGCTCGCCGCCGCCGGCGCTCTCGACGACACCGACGAGGCCCGCAAGAGCGCCGTCGCCAAGCACTTCGTCGCCGTCTCGACCGCCCTCGACAAGGTCGCGGCCTTCGGCATCGACCCCGAGAACGCGTTCGGCTTCTGGGACTGGGTGGGAGGCCGCTACTCGGTCGACTCCGCCATCGGCACCTCGGTCGTCATCGCGATCGGCCCCGACAACTGGCGCGAGTTCCTCGCCGGGTTCCACGCCGTCGACGAGCACATGCGCACGACGCCGCTCGAGCAGAACGTGCCCGTGCTCATGGGCCTGCTCAACGTCTGGTACTCGAACTTCCTCGGGGCGCAGAGCCACGCGGTCCTGCCGTACGCGCAGTACCTCCACCGCTTCCCGGCGTACCTCCAGCAGCTCACCATGGAGTCGAACGGCAAGAGCGTCCGCTGGGACGGCTCGCCCGCGACGACCGACACCGGCGAGATCTTCTGGGGCGAGCCCGGCACCAACGGCCAGCACGCGTTCTACCAGCTGATCCACCAGGGCACCCGCCTCATCCCCGCCGACTTCATCACCGTCGCGAACCCCGCTCACCCCCTGAAGGACGAGACCGGCGACGGCTCGACCGTCGAGGCCGGGCAAGACGTCCACAACCTGTTCCTGGCGAACTTCTTCGCGCAGACCAAGGCGCTCGCCTTCGGCAAGACCGCCGACGAGGTCCGCGCCGAGGGCACGAAGGAGTCCGTCGTCCCGGCCCGCGAGTTCAGCGGCAACCGGCCGACCGCGTCGATCCTGGCCCCCGCTCTCACGCCGAGCGTCGTCGGCCAGCTGATCGCGCTCTACGAGCACATCGTCTTCACCGAGGGCACCATCTGGGGCATCGACTCGTTCGACCAGTGGGGCGTCGAGCTCGGCAAGCAGCTGGCGCTCCAGATCGCCCCGGCCGTCGACGGCGACGAGGCGGCGCTCGAGTCGCAGGACTCCTCGACGAAGTCGCTCATCGCGAAGTACCTCGAGCTGCGCGACTGACTGTCTCGGGTGCCGGCCCGCGCGGTCGGCACCCGAACGGGGGCCTCGGTTCCCCGCGACCAGAGGCGGCGGGGGACGCTAGGCTGACCTCACAAGGGAGGACAGAGCGTTCGGTGCACTCCGCCGGGCGGGCGTCCTCCGGGTGATCCCCGACTCTCCAGACGACCCCGAAGCGTCTGGCAGGAGCCCACGATCACGCCCGTGCACTCCGATTGACCACCGGCGGGCGAGCCCTTCCCCGAACCGACCATCCGCGCCCGTCACGACCAGCCGCACGACGTGACCCCTTCGGGGCGCCGGAGAGCAGACCTGAATGCAGAGCACCACCGCTCGCCCCTCGCGCGCAGGATCCCGCCCCCGCGTCCGGCGACTCGCCGCCCTCGCGGCCTCGGCCCTGCTCGCCTGCGGCCTCGCGCTGGCCGCGGGTGCGCCCGCCTCGGCTGCGACGCCCGTCGCCGCGCCGGCTGCGACGCCCGGCTCGACGACGGCGGCGTCGTCCGGCACCGCCCTGGCGTCCTCCTGCGATGTCGCCGCGTCGTCGACCAGCACCGCCGCAAGCGACCTCTGCTGGCTCGACCTGAGCGGCTACTCGGCCCCGGCCGCGACCTCTACGGCCGGTCAGCGCTTCTCGGTCGTGGTCGACGGCGGCTACCGCCTCTCCTTCACGCTCCGGGCGAGCGGCGGGGCCGTGCACCCGACCGCGCTCGGTGCGTACGTCAACGCCTACCTCGGGACCCGTGGCATCCTGACCGGTGTCACCGGGCGCCCCGTGCTCTCGCAGGTCGACCAGACCACCACCACGACGCTCGCGCTGTCGGACATCCGGGTCGTCGACTCGAACGACCAGCCCGCCGCCGCCTTCACGCTCGTGGGCGCCGACGCCGAGTCGACCGACGCGGGCGAGTCGATCACCTGGCGCTCCGACGTCCCGCTCGAGTCGACGAAGTACGTCCCCCTCGCCGACGCCTGCCAGGGGTCCTTGACCGGATTCGCGTCGAAGACGGTCGTCTGCGCCGGAGCGGGAGAGATCGGTGAGCACCGCGACGGCACGGCCATGGTCGCGGCTCCCGACGCGACCTCGTTCTCCCAGACCCTCGTCGGCGGCGGCGAGGAGGGAGTCGCCTTCGCGGTCGCCCTCCCGTCGCTCACGCCGGCGGCCGCCACCGTGAGCAGCCCGTCGACGACGGCGCACGCACCGTCCGCCCCCGCCTCCTCCGGAGACAGCGTCACCTGGCTCGGCGGCTCGGCGGCCCTCCGCACGCCCTCCCTCATCGGGGCGGCGCTGCTGCTCGCGGCCGCCGTTCTGGTGCTCGTCGCCCGGCGGCGCCGGATCCGCCCCTAGCGCAGCGCCTCGCACCCCGGTCCGTAGCCGGCGCCCCGCTCCGGCCCTCAGTCCGCAGGCAGGTGCCCCATCGTGGCGGTGACGCCCGAGATCATCAGCCCCTGGGCGCCGAGGTCGAGCGCGGTCCGGGCAGCCGCAGCCGTCGGGATCACGTGCCCGACGACCGGCTTGCCGATCGACGTGACCGTCCGCCACTGGGCCGGAGCGCCGTCGTAGTCGAGACCGAGGGTGCTCCAGCGATCCTGCGTCGACGTCAGCAGGTCGGGCTTCGCGGCGATCTCGTTCGCGTAGTAGAAGCCCCACGTCTGGTGCCCGCGGCCCGAGGCGGCGTCGGCCCAGCGGGTGCTCGTGCAGTACCCCTTGGCGACCATCGTCTCGGTCGGGTTCGAGACGTGCTCGGCCACCAGCGCGAACAGCTCGTCGTAGTGCTCCGCCCCGGCGACCTTCGGGTCGACGAAGAGCGCGTGCGTCTCGCCGTAGGCGTCGAGGATGTCGTCGAAGCGGGCGTACGGCCGGGACGGCTGCGCAGGATCCTGCGACCCGGTCGGCGAGATCCGGTGCGCTCGGATCTCATCCCAGGTGTGCTCCGAGGCCGTGTAGCCGCTCGTGCCCGAGGTGCGGTCGAGCGTCGCGTCGTGCAGCCCGAACCAGACGCCGTCGGACGACCGGGCGAGCGACACCTCGAGGGCGTCGACTCCTGAGGCGGCGGCGTGCGCGTAGGCGTAGAGCGACTCCTCGGGCCAGTCGCCGGAACCGCCGTGGTGGGCGATCGTGAAGCGCTTCGCGTCGAGGAGCGCCGAGACCAGGCGGCCCGGCCGACGAGGACGGAGGGCCACCGCGGTGGGCACTCCCACGCCGGCGACGACCGCGGCGGCTCCGGCGCCGATCAGGACGGCGCGACGCGAGGGGCCCCGCCGAGGCGCTCGGCCACCCGGGCCGACGTCAGCGGCAGGACGGTCGGCGGGTCGGGGCATGGAGCAAGTATGGACACCGCCGGTGCGAGCCACCAGGCCCGTTCGGGGAGTATTTTCGCGCCATGACCGATGCGACCCCGACCCGCCCCGCGATCCGCTTCGACCTCGTCGTGCTCGACGCCCCCGACATCCGCGCCCTGGCCGACTTCTACTCGGCGCTGCTCGGCTGGCGGATCGCCGACGAGAGCGACGACTGGATCACGCTGCGCGATCCTGCGACCCCGGGCGGCGCCGGGATCGCGTTCCAGTACGCCGCCGACTTCGTGCCGCCGACCTGGCCCGACGAGACCGTGCCGCAGCAGCTGCACCTCGACCTCGACGTGCCCGACCTCGACGAGGCGGAGCGTTTCGCCCTGTCGATCGGCGCGCGCCCGACCGGGCTGCCCGACGAGCCGGACTCCACGTTCCGGGTCTACCTCGACCCCGCGGGCCACCCGTTCTGCCTCTGTCTCGAAGAAGCGTGAGGCGGCCCTGACGAGCGTGAGGCGGCCCTGACGAGCGTGAGGCGGCCGGCCCGAGGGCTCGGCCGCCTCGCGCAGCGGTGATGCGGGTCGTCTAGCGTCCGGCCGACTCCGGCAGCTGCACCGACTCCAGGGCCTTGTCGATTTGCGCGAGGAAGTCGGGCAGGTCGTCGGGCGTCCTCGAGGTGATGAGCGTCCACGAGTCGGCGTCGTCGGTGGCGACCGAGCGGTCGACCCAGGTTCCGCCGGCGTTCCGGACGTCGGTCTGCAGCGACGCGAACGACGTCAGCGTCTTGCCGCGGACGGCGTCGGCCTCGACGAGCGCCCACGGGCCGTGGCAGATGGCGGCGACGGTCGTCTTGGCGTCGACGAAGCGCGTGACGATCCCGATGGCCGTCTCGTTCGTCCGGAGGGTGTCGGCGTTGATGGTGCCGCCCGGGATGAGCAGCATCCCGTAGCCCGTCGGGTCGACGTCGTCGAGCGTGAGGTCGGGCGTCACCTGCGAGCCCGGGTCTTTGTCGCCCACGAGCGTCTGTACGGGGTCGGTCGACACCGCCGCGACGTCGACGTGGGCGCCGGCGTCTCGGAGGTGCTGCACGGGCACGACGAGCTCGTCCTGCTCGACGCCGTAGTTCGTGACGATCGCGAGGATGCGTCGTCCGGTGAGATCGGTTGCCATGATCCTGTCCTCTCTGCACGACCGGGCGGTCGCGCACGCGGGCGACGGTAGTCGGCGTCGGCGCGCGCGGCTCAGGATCGCGACGGGGTTGATTCCGCCGGAGGGATTAGCTCAGGATGTCCTTCGTCGTGAACCGCCCGTAGGCGAGGAACCCGAACACGACGATGTAGCCGAGCTGCAGGAGTGCGTTCGCCTGGAAGTTGTCGAACGACACCGGCGACCTCAGGAAGTCGGCGAAGCCGAGCCAGTAGTCGGTGAAGAGGAACGGCCGGAGGAACGCCAGCTGCGGCAGCTGCCCGAGGATCTGGGCGACCGTCGAGAGCACGATCGTCGCGGCCATGGCCCCGACGGGGACGGATGTCAGCGTCGAGATGAAGAGGCCGATCGCGCTCAGCCCGAGGAGCGAGATGGTCACGTACACGGCCATCAGCAGCATGCGGCCCGCGTAGTCGAGCACGCCGACCGTCTGCCCGGAGAGCAGCGTCACCGGGCCGACGGGGAACAGCAGCGCGCCGATGATGGCGCCGAAGATCACGATGACGAGGGTGCCGGCGAGACAGAAGGCCGCGGCGCCGATGTACTTGATCACCAGGAGTCGCACCCGCCCGGCCGGAGCCACGAGGAGGTAGCGGAGGGTGCCGAGACCTGCCTCGCCGGCGATGGTGTCGCCCGCGACGACGCCCACGGTCAGGGGCAGGAACAGGGGGATAGCGACCACGAGTGCCGTCAGCGAGACGAAGAGGCCGTTCTGCGTGATGCTTCCGAGGAACGCCGGGCCTCGGCCGGAGTCGCCGCCCGTCGCGACGCGCACGGCGACCGCGAGGAGCACGGGGATCGCCGCGAGGGCGCCCAGCATGGCGATCGTGCGGGTGCGGCGGAACAGGACTCGCAGCTCCGAGCCGAGGAACGCGAGCCCCAGCCCTCCGACGCGGGTGGGATCGGTCGCCCGAGCGTCCGAGCGGATCACCGCTTCATCCTGCGACATCGAAGCCCTCCCCGGTCAGGTCGACGAAACGGTCTTCGAGGCTGGCGCCCGCGACCGCGAATCCGCGCACGCCGACGCCGCTCTCGACGAGCAGCCGGTTGAGGCGCTCGGGCGGCGGCGAGTCGGCCGACAGCTCGGCGGTGACCTGGGTGCCGGAGACCGCAGGATCGAGGCCCAGACCGACGAGGACGCGCGCCGCCTCGTCGACATCCACCGTCGACACGGTGACCCGCTGCACGCCCTGGCGTCGCAGCTCGTCGAGGGTGCCCTGCGCCACCAGGCGCCCGGCGCTCATCACGGCCACGTGCGAGCACATCTGCTCGATCTCCGACAGCAGGTGGCTGGAGACGAAGATGGTGGTGCCCTCGCCCGCCAGCGAGCCGATCAGTGACCGCACCTCGCGGGTGCCCTGGGGGTCGAGGCCGTTCGAGGGCTCGTCGAGGATGAGGAGGTCGCGCGGCATCAGGAGCGCGCCGGCGATGCCGAGCCGCTGCTTCATGCCGAGGCTGTAGGCGTGCGCCTTCTTGGAGGCGGCGTGGGTCAGGCCGACCCGGTCGAGCGCGGCGTCGACGCGGGCCTGGCGCGTGGCGCCGGGCGCCCCGCGGTCGGCGGTGTCGAGCCGCATGAGGTTCGCGCGACCTGACAGGAACGGGTAGAACGCCGGACCCTCGACGAGCGCTCCCACGCGGGGGAGCACCTGGGCGAGACCGGTCGGCATCGCCCGCCCGAGCATCCTGATCTCGCCGCTCGAGGCCTTCGTCAGACCCAGCAGCATCCGGATCGTGGAGGTCTTGCCCGAGCCGTTCGGCCCGAGGAACCCGAAGACGCTGCCCGACGGCACCGCGAGGTCGAGGTCGGCGACCGCCTTCTGGCGGCCGAACGACTTCGACAGCGCGGTCGTCTCGATGGCGAGGGACTGGCTCACGTGGTGCTGGAGGTCACTTCTGGGCGGCGGCTTCGAGAGCCGACGCCTTCACGGCGCCGACGTACACGTGGCCGTCGTCGGTCAGGTAGACCGAGACGAGCGCCGTCTGCAGCACACGGCCGCCGTCGACCTTCGTCAGGACCTGGTCGAGCATCCCGGTCGAGTCGCCCGAGAGAGCACCGGAGGGGAGCTTCGCGCCGACGATCGTCGACCATCCGCTGCCGAGGACGACGGGCTGCGCCTCGGCGCGGGCCTTGGCGATCGCGCTGTCTTTGCTCAGAGACTTGGGAGTCAGGCCGGTGTTGAAGTCGCGCTGGTACTGCGGCGCCTTGACCTGCTCGACCTTCGTGCCCTTCGGCGGAGTGAATGTGAACGTGTCGGCGGACGGCTTGTCGTACGAGATCGAGGTGAACGCGACGGAGAACGCAGGATCGCTCTGCCCCTTCGCCTTCACGACGACCCGGAGCGGCACGCCGGTCTTGCCGTCGACGGCCAGGGTGACGCGGCCGACGAGGGTGGTGTCGTCTTTCGGCGTGAGGGTGATCTGGTAGGCCTTCTGGCCGGCGACGCGGACGTTGTCGGAGACCTTGACCGCCGTGTACCTCCCGATCGCGTCGAGAGCCTTCTGAGCGGCCTCGGTGGGGGTCGTGGGCGCGTCGGTCGCCAGAGGCGTCTTGCCCGTGCCGACCTGCCAGTCCATGTCGTGGCTGGCGTCTCGGAGGGTCAGCCGGGTAGCCGTCTTCTTCTCGGAGTCGTACGCCCAGACCGTCCGGCCGTTGCGGATGACGTCGGTCTCTTTGAGGTCGTCGAGCGTCTGGACGCGCTGCTTCGTCGTGCCGTCGACGTACACCTTCGCCTTGTGTGTGCCGGTCAGCTGCGACAGGGCGTCTTGCACGTCGGAACCGGACGACGAGCCGGCACCCGTGCTGAACGACGACAGGTCGGGGAGGCCGAGGTCGGCGGTCTCGGTCACGCTGCCCGTGAACGAGGTGCCGACGCTCTTCTCGGCGAAGGCGACGATGCCCGCGGCCGACTTGGAGGGCAGCTTGACGTCGGCGGACGCCATCTGGGGGATGGCGACTGCGCCGGCGATGACGACGGCTGGGATCGCGATTGCGGGGACCCAGCGGAGAGATGACTTTTTCATGGCAGAACCTTTCACGTCTGGGAGGAAATTACGCGTCGAGCCTGCAAGCGCGCACTGAAAACAGGCCCCTGTGGAGAAACCTGGTCCCAGGGGACTACTGGGGAGAGGAGGCCGTCGGCCCTAGGGAGGAGGATGCTGCTGCGACCTGCTCCTCCGGGAGCACCAGGACGATGGCGTACGGTCGGCCGCATGACAGAACTCGCGGGTGCGGTGGTGCTGGTGGTCGGGGCGTCGGGCGGGCTGGGCGGCAGGATCGCGACGCAGCTCGAAGGGGCGGGAGCGACGGTGGTCCGCGCGGGCCGCAGCGCCGAGCGCCTCATCGGGCCAGGCGCGTACCTCGCCGACCTGCGTGAGCCGCAGGGAGCCGCCTCGCTCGTGGCCGCTGCGCTCCAGGCCCACGGCAGGCTCGACGGCGTGATCGTGGCCGCCGGTGTCGTCGCGTTCGGTCCGGCCGTCGAGGTCGACGACGAGACGGTCTCGGAGCTGTTCGAGACGAACGCGTTCGCGCCCATCCGCATCCTGCGGGCCGCGGCCCCTGCCCTGCTCGAGTCGGCCGCGGGCGGCGGCAAGCCGTTCGTCGTGACCCTGTCGGGCGTGGTGTCCGAGGCGCCGACAGCCGGGATGGCCGCCTACTCGGCGTCGAAGGCCGCGCTCGCCGCGTTCATGCAGGCCGCGGGTCGCGAGCTGCGGCGCGGCGGCGTGCGCGTCGTCGACGCCCGCCCCGGGCACACCTCCACCGAGCTTTCGCAGCACCCGGTCGCCGGGGTCGCGCCCGCCTTCGGTGCCGGGCTCGATCCGGACGCCGTCGCCGCCAGGATCGTGAGTGCTGTCGCCTCCGACGAGAAGGACCTCCCGTCGGCCGCGTTCTCCTGACTCGCCTGACCTGCCGGACGCAGGATCGCGTCACCTCTCACGCACCGCGTCACCCCTCACGCACCGCGTCACCCCCTGACGGGACGCGCTGCGTGACGCGTGACGCGGTAGGCCGGAGACTGCGCCCTACGCCGTCTTCATGATGTCGGCGGTGAAGTTCTGCACCCGCGCGAGCAGCCCGGCCGCGCGCTCGGCGATTCGCTCGGGCGGGTTGAGGTGCGGCGGTGCGACCCGGATCAGGATCGAGCACGCGAGGTCTTCGCAGATGTAGGTGCCGACGGTGTTGCCGTTGAGGCCGGCCTCGCCGGCTCGCGGTGCCGTGAAGAGCCGCACCTGCGTGGCGGGCTGCGGCGAGTGGCAGAGCGAGCACATCGCGGCGATGCCGGGACGGAGGGTCGTCGAGGCCGTGCGGACGACGAGCCCGGTCGGCCGGTCGTCGAGCCACGACACGATGTAGCCCCGGAGGTGCGCCTGAGGGTCGCGCCAGCCGAGGAACTCCCGCTCGCTCCAGATCATCTCGTGGAGGCCCGGGATCGGCAGGCGGTCGAGGTCGCCCGGAAGGGCGTTCACGAACGACGAGCGGATGTCGTCCTCGGTCAGCGGCTTCACTCCTCAAGCCTACCCACGCCGGCCGTCAGTGGCGTCGCACCTCGTCGCCGGCGCTCGCCAGCGCCTCCGTGAAGGTCTGCTCAGGATGCGCGTGCCGATACCTCCGGAACGCGGCAGCTTCGAACTCCCTCTCATCGACGAGCACCCGTGGCCGCGCTGTCTCGACATGACCGAAAGCGCTGTACACCGCGAGGAGCGCGACGCCGAGCCCGAGGGTCTGGTCGACTCTGACGAACAGCAGCACGGCGAGCCCCGTCAGGGCCGTCGGCACGAGTGCGCGCGCCCAAAGCAGGAGGCCGGAGCAGACGGCGCTGCTCACGAGCAGGCAGGCGATTCTCTTCGAAAACATTGCGTCTCCACTTCTTCGTGTACGTAACATCTAGAACGATACACGAAGCATGCCGGGTCGGCACCGACCGCAGCAGGGGGTGCGGCCGACACCGGGGCCGCGGCGGCGCCGACAGCGCGACCGCGACCGGGCAGGACTACCCGAGCCTCGCCCGAGCCTCGGCGAGCACCGCCGCGTCCTTCCGCCTCTTCGCCTCCTCCCACTGGGTGATGAAGGTCCGGGCCGCGTCGACGCCGTTCGCGTAGAGCCGCTCCTGGACGTCTCTCGAGATGCCGAAGTCGGTCGCGGAGACGTCGTCGGTGTCGACCCAGACGGTGCGGTCGTCGACACCCGAGTCGGAGAGCGAGTAGCGGTTCCACTGCCCGAGGGCTGTCGCGGCGACCGCTCTGAGCTCGGCGATGTTCCCGAGCACCGCCCGCTCCTTCTGAGTCGGCCGGGGCCGTCCCGACAGCTTGACGCCGAAGGTGGGCCAGCGGTCGAGCCTGCCGTCGTTGCGGTTGAACACCGTGATCGGGAAGTTCTGCAGCAGCCCGCCGTCGACCCAGGTGCAGCTCCCGGCGTCGGACGACTGCGTGAAGGGGCGGAAGAACCAGGGGATCGACATCGACGCGCGCACCGCGTCGACGACCCGGTAGCCGTCGATGGCGGCGAGCCTCGACTCCTCGCTGGCCGTCTCCGGCAGGAGGTACTTCGGGAGGTCCCACGGCAGCCGCACCAGGCACTTCCGGGAGAGGTCGGAGGTGTGGACGACGAGCCGGTAGCGGCGCTCGGGCGGGAGGCCGGTGCCGGTGTCGCCGTCGATCCTGAGGTCGCGGAAGGTCCGGATGCCGAGCGGGTCGAGCTTGCCGGCGAGCCAGGAGGCGAGGTAGTCGGTCCGGTAGACGCCCTGGTGGGCGAGCAGCGACGCCGCCCGGCCGACGTGCCCGAAGGTGCGCTGGAACCGGCTCTGGTCGCGGAAGCGGGTGTAGTCGAGCTCCTCCATGTCGCGCCGGATCTGCGACAGGGGCACCTTGCGGGTCTGGTACGCGGCCACGAGGCAGGCGACGATCGCCCCGGCCGAGGTCCCGCCCACGCGCGGGAACACGTACCCGGCGTCGGCGAGGGTGATGACGGCGCCGGCGAGCCCGATGCCCTTCACGCCGCCGCCCTCGAGCACGAGGTCGGCACCGCGCGTCAGGGCCTGCCGCTCGATGTCGGGGAGGTGGCCCGTGGCATCCTGCGTCCCGTCGGTGAGCGTCACGGTCGCACCGCGAACGCGAGGAGGGCGCCGACCGTGTCGAGGCGCCGGCCGTCGACGACGGGCTCGAAGTTCGGCGACTGGTTGAGGTACGACATGCCGTCGCCCGCGACCAGTCCGACGAGGGTCTCGGCGACGATCCTGCGTCCGACCGGTCCGAGCCGCACCGGCTCGGCATCGCGGCGGCTCCCGGCAGCCTTGGCCCGCTTCAGCCAGTCGACCTGCGCCTCGGCGAGCACGTAGTACCAGAGGGGTGCGTTGCCGGCGAACGACGGGTCGAGGTCGGTCAGCAAGACCGGATCGTCGGACGAGGCGCCGAGCGTGGCCTTGCCGACGACGAGCTGGTCGTCGGGGATCCTCGGGATGCCGAGCGCGTCGGCCACGGCCTGTCCGCTCGGCAGGCGGAGGTTCTTGCCGCGGAGGAGGTTCCGGACGGCGAGGTTCGCAGGATCCGCCTGCGCGTCCACGGGCTCGGCGTGCAGGCGCTCGACCGTCATCGGCGCAGCGGCCGGCGGCCGGCGGGTGGAGAACTCCGGCAGGAAGCCGAGCGGGTCGGTGAGGACGGTGTCGATCTTGTACGACGGCTGTACCCGCTGGGTTCCGCCCACCGTAGCGATGCCCGGGATGTCGAAGAAGAGGCTCCAGTCGACGGCCCAGGGGGAGGGGAAGGCGTCGAACCCGTCGAGGCCGCGGGTCGTGACGCCGGCGAAGATGAAGAACCGCCCGGCGAGGCCGATCTCGCGCTCGTGCTCGGTCGCCGCGAGCGGATCCGCCCCGCCGTCGAGGACGGTGTTCAGCCGGTACACGGGCCGGACCATCGAGTGCCCGAAGCGGTAGGCGGCGACCGAGAACTCGATCGGCATGAACGGGTCGTTCCGCCAGTGGTAGTACGACAGCCGGGGCCGCTTCTGCTCAGCGGGCTTCCGCTCGAGGCGGTGCGGCAGGAGCTCGTCGACGATCTCGCGTCCGCAGATCCGCACCAGGAAGTCGTTGAGCACCAGCCACTGGTAGTGCCAGCGCACGAGCTGCTGGATCTCGGCGAAGGTCGACTCCGGGTGCACGTCGACCAGCCGGTTGTGGAACTGCAGGAACGACGCCTGCAGCTGCGACACGATGACGTTCTCGTCGTTGCGCTTGTCGCCGATCAGCGCGCGCTTGGGGAGCGAGGGGTCTTCGACGTCCTCGTACCGGGGCAGGTCGCGGAGATTCACGGCGTGGCCGCGAGCGTGCGAGGGCCCCGAGCCGACCCCCTCCGTGAGCGGGCGTCCGAGCCGGAACTTCTTGCCGACGAACAGGTACGGCTGGTCGTCGGGCCCGCGACCGTAGAGGCTGTCGAGATCGAGCCTCGGGGTCCGGAAGTCGACCAGCGCCTCCGGGTCGTTCAGCTTCATGAGGGTCGACGCAGGATCGAAGGTGATGTCGTGGTCGACGAACTGGCCGAAGTACGTGTAGCCGGCGGGGATGCCGGAGTTCTCCTCGTCGTCCTGCAGGATCTCGTCGGTCTCGGGAGCTGCGGCCGGCATCGTCGGATCGGCAGGATCGGTCTCGGGCGCGGCCGTCATCGCGAGGCCCAGTGCGCGGAGGGCCGCGTCCGGCCAGTCGGCCGGCGGCAGGTCGCGGAACAGGCGGCCGAAGCGGCCGGTGAACTGCGCGGACCGGTGCGGCACGGCGTCGCCGCGCACACCTCCTCCGTGCGAGTGGGCGGGATTGACGCTGGTCGAGCGGTGGGCGGTGATGGGCATGGCTGTGCTCCAGAGGGGGAGGCGACGCGCGAGCGGGCACAGCGGACGGCCCTGGACACGCTCGGAGCCTCCTCGTCGAGGCACCGGTGTCGCGGGTGGAGGTGCGAGCGGTGTTCGGGTGGGAACGGGTCACAGTTCTTGAGAGGGGTGGGCGCCGGTCGCCGGAAGAGCGGGCGAGCTGGGAGCCGGGAGGAACTCGGGGGTTCCTCGAACGGCCCCGAAGCTACTCCCTCCCGGAACCGCTGTCGAGCGGGTATTTCTGCCCTGCGTCCTCCCGGCGCTGCCCGCCCCGCTCAGGAGGGCGGCCTGCCCGCTCTCAGGACGCGAGCCAGCCCCCGTCGACGGGCAGGGTCACCCCGGTGACGTAGGCGGCGGCGTCGGAGGCGAGGAACACCACCGCGCCGGCCAGGTCGTCGGGCTCGCCCCAGCGTCCGGCCGGGATCCTGCCCAGGATCCCGGCGGCGCGGTCGGGATCGTCTTGCAGCGCCTGCGTGTTGTCGGTCCGGAAGTAGCCGGGGGCGATCGCGTTGACCGTCACGCCCCGGCCCGACCACTCGTTCGAGAGCGACTTCGTGAGGCCCGCGATCGCCGACTTGGTCGCCGTGTAGCCGGAGACGTTCCGCCCGCCCTGGAAGCTCAGCATCGACGCGGTGAACACGACGCGGCCCCAGCCGCGGGCCAGCATGCCGGGCGCGACCGCCTGCGTGAGGGCGAACTGGTTCGACAGGTTGACCTGCACGAGACGGTCCCAGGCGTCGAGGGGGTGCTCCTCGGCCGGGTGGCGCTCGATTGTGCCGGCGTTGTCGATCAGGATGTCGATGGCGCGGTCGCCCTCCGTGACGGTGCGGGCGAAGCGCAGGACGGCGTCGCGGTCGGCGAAGTCGACGGCGTGGCCCTCGAAGCTCCTGCCGGTCGCCCGGACGCGGCGCTCCGCCTCGCTTCCCTCGGCGGCCAGGGTCGCGCTGACGCCCACGATGTCGGCTCCGGCGCTCGCGAGGGCAGCGGCCATGGCGAGTCCGAGGCCGCGACTGCAGCCGGTGACGAGGGCGGTGCGGCCGGTGAGGTCGAACATCCCGCTGACGTCGAGCGACCCGCTCAAGCGTCGGCTCCGGACTGCACGTCGACGAGGATCTTCATGGCGCGCCCGGCGCCGAGCTCCGCGAATGCGTCGGCGGTGCGGTCGAGCGGCACCACGCTCGTGATGAGCAGGTCGGCCGGGATGACGCCGCGGGCGACGAGGTCGACGGCCGTCTCGAAGTCCTGCCGCTGGTAGACGCGGGCGCCGATGATCGTGAGCTCGCGCCAGAAGAGGCGCTGGAGGTCGATGGGGCGGGGCTCGGGGTGGATCGCGACCACGACGAGGCGTCCGCGCACCTTGCAGAGGGCGGTCGCCCCGAGCACGGCGGCGGCGGCGCCCGACACTTCGAAGACGACGTCGGCTCCTGCTCCGCCGGTCCACTCCTCCACCCAGGCGACCTGGTCGTCTGCGGTCGGGTCGAGGGTGGTGAAGCCGAGGTCGGCGACGGCCTGCCGTCGGCCGGGGTCGATCTCGACGACGACGACGTCACCGCCGAACTCGCGGGCCGTGGTCGCGATCAGCACGCCGATCGGCCCGCCGCCGATGACGACGGCCTTCTCGCCGGGAGCCAGCTGCGACCGGCGGACGTCGTGCACCGACACGGCGACCGGCTCGACGAGGGCCGCGTGGGTGAGGCTGAGCCCCTCCGGCAGAGCCACGAGGACCGACGCGGGCACGTTCCAGAGCGGCTGCAGGCTGCCGGGGGAGTCGATGCCGATGAAGTCGAGGTTCTGGCAGATGTGCTCGTTGCCGGCGAGGCAGGCGGGGCAGGTCCCGTCCCAGGCCAGCGGCATCACGGTCACGGGGTCGCCGACGCTCCAGCCGTCGACGCCGTCGCCGAGGGCGTCGATGGTGCCCGACATCTCGTGCCCGATGACCGCCGGGAGCTCGACCCGCGCATCCATTGCCCCGTGCAGGATGTGCAGGTCGGTGCCGCAGAGGCCGGTGTACGCGACGCGGAGGCGCACCTGGCCGGGCGCGGGATCCTGCGGCTCCGAGGTCTGGATCGCGATTCGCTGGTCTCCCACGTAGGCGGCGCTGCGCATGCCTGTCTCCTTCGACGTTGTTGACCCAATCATCTGATGACTGCCGCGTAATTTCAAGTCGACGGGCCGCACGCGAGGCCTACCAGTGGCTAAGGTCTGACGAGTACCAGCAGTGGAGAGGAGCGCAGGATGACGATCACCCTGCTCGGACGCGCGGGCGACACCTTCGAGGCGTCCCTGGCCGCGCAGGATCTCGAGCCGGCCGCGGTCGACGCGCGCTGGGTGGGCATCGGCGCGCTGGAGCGCGAGCTGTTCGAGACGGCGGTGTGCGTCGACGGGAGCGTCGACGCGGTCCTGGTGCCGGCCGACTGGCTTCCGAGGCTCGCGGCGCGCGGCGCACTGAGACCGCTCGACGACCTGCTCGCGGGCGCTCCGCCGGAGGGCTGGCCCGCCGCCTGGTCGGACGCCTTCGTCGACGTCGTGACCTTCGCGGCGGACGCCGCGCCCTCCCGGGCCGAGCGCGCTGCTGTGTGGGGCCTCCCGTTCCACGACGGGCCGCCGCTGCTCGTCTACCGCACCGACCTCTTCGACGACCCGGCCGAGCGCCGCGCCTACCGGGAGCGCTTCGGCACCGAGCTCGCGCCGGCGGCCACCTGGTCGGACTTCGACCGGCAAGCCCGCTTCTTCACCCGCCCCGAGGAGGGGCTCTTCGGCACGGTCCTCGCCGGCGCCCCCGACGGGCACAACGACGTCTACGACTTCGTGACGCAGGTGCGGGTGTGCGGCGGCGACGTCGTGGCGCGAGACGGGTCCGGGATCCTGCGCCCCGCCTTCGGAGGCGCTGCGGGGCTCGGCGCGCTCGCCTGGCTGCGCGGCCACGCGGTCGACGACCCGACAGTGCCGCCCGACGCCCGCACCCTCGACAGCGTCGGCAGCGGCAGGGCGTTCGCCGAGGGCCGGGTCGCGCTGATGATGAACTGGGCCGGGTACGCCCACGCGGCCCAGGGCCCCGGCAGCCGGGTCGCCGGTCGAGTGGGCACCGCCCTCGCTCCCACGGCCGACGACGGCACCCCGACGCCGGTCGTGAACGCGTTCTGGGCGCTCGCCGTCACGGCGGGGAGCAGGCGCGTCGACGAGGCCTGGAGCGTCATCCGCGAGTGCCTGTCGCCGCGGGGAGACCGGGCGACGACCCGCGCAGGATCCTCCGGCACCCGTCTCGACACCTGGCGCGACGCGGAGCTCCTGGCCCGCACCCCGGCCTTCGCGCTCTTCGAGGAGGCGCACCGCGTCTCGCGGCCGCTTCCGCAGATCGCCGCCCTGCCTCTGCTGGTCGACGCTCTCAATCACCTCGTCGACGACGTCGTCAACTGCGGGCAGGATGCCGGGCCGGCTCTCGAGCGCGCCGTCCGTCGGGTGGAGACCGTCCTCGCGTCCGGTGATTGACCGGACCTTTTCGCGTCTTCTGACTACCAGGGGCGACATTGAAGCGGATAAGCTGTGAATAGATCATATGATTCGTGAACGAGCTTGATCAGGAGAAGAACGTGAAGACGACCACTCAGAGACGAGGCGGCGAAGCGGTCCGGCTGACGGAGCTGGGCCTCGGCACGGCGCAGTTCGGCAATCTCTACAGGGAGGCCACCGACGACGACGTCCGGCAGGCCTTCGAGGCGGCGTGGGAGGCGGGGGTCCGGTACTTCGACACGGCGCCGCACTACGGCCTCGGGCTCTCCGAGCGTCGGCTGGGCGAGCTCCTCTCCGAGCACGACCGCTCCGAGTTCACCATCTCGACCAAGGTCGGCAAGCTCCTCGTCCCGAACCCCTCTGGCGAGGACTCGCAGGACGACCAGGGCTTCGCCGTGCCCGCCGTGGTCAAGCGGCAGTGGGACTTCAGCGCCGAGGGCGTGACGCGCTCGCTCGAGTCGAGCCTCGACCGGCTCGGCCTCGACCGCGTCGACATCGTCTACGTGCACGACCCCGACGACTTCGGCGACCAGGTCGTCGCCGAGGCGATCCCCGCCCTCGTCGAGCTCCGCGACCGCGGTGTCGTCGGCGCGATCGGCACCGGGATGAACCAGTCGGCCCTGCCCGCCCGCTTCGTCCGCGAGACCGACATCGACCTCGTCATGCTGGCCGGCCGCTTCTCCCTGCTCGACCAGGGCGCCCTCGACGACCTCCTCCCGGCAGCGCTCGCCCGGGGCGTCGGGATCGTCGCCGCCGGAGCCTACAACTCCGGCGTCCTGGCGACCGACCGGCCTCCGCGCGACGCGAAGTACGACTACGACACCGTCCCGCCCGAGATCGTCGAGCGGGCCTGGGCCATCGCCGACGTGTGCGAGCGGCACGGCGTCACGCTCCCCGAGGCGGCCGTGGCGTTCCCGCGGCGACACCCCGCCGTCGTCTCGACCGTCCTCGGCATGAGGAACGGCGCCCAGGCCGAGGAGAACATCCGGCGCTTCGCAGTCGACGTGCCCGACGCGCTCTGGACCGACCTCGAGGAGCGCTCGCTCATCCGCCCCCTCCCGACCGGGTCCCCGGTCGCCCCGACCTCCGCAGGGAGACTCTCATGACCACCATCACCTCCGTCGAGACGCACGACGTCCGCTTCCCGACGTCGCTGTCGGCCGACGGGTCCGACGCCATGAACAAGGACGGCGACTACTCGGCCGCCTACGTCGTCCTGCGGACCGACGATCCTGCGCTCTCCGGCTTCGGCTTCACCTTCACCATCGGGCGGGGCAACGACCTCTGCACCGCGGCGGCCGCCCAGCGGGCCCTCCCGCTCATCGGCAGGAGCGTCGAGGAGATCACCGGCGACCTCGGCGGCATCTACCGCGAGCTGCAGAGCGACTCGCAGCTGCGCTGGCTCGGCCCTGACAAGGGCGTCATCCACCTGGCGCTCGCCGCTGTCATGAACGCCGTGTGGGACCTCGCGGCGCGCGTCGGGGGCAAGCCGCTCTGGCGGCTCCTCACCGACATGACCCCGGAGCAGCTCGTCGACGCCGCCGACCTCCGCTACCTCTCCGACGCCCTCACCCGCGACGACGCCCTCGGGATCCTGCGCGAGCTGGAGCCGACGAGGGCCGAGCGAATCGCCGAGCTCGACCGGACCGGGTACCCCTGCTACACGACGAGCGCCGGCTGGCTCGGCTACTCCGACGACAAGCTGCGGAGGCTCTGCCAGGAGGCCGTCGACGCCGGCTACCGCCACATCAAGCTGAAGGTCGGCGCGAACCGGCAGGACGACTTCCGTCGGCTCGCGATCGCCCGGGAGGTCATCGGCTGGGACGCCGACCTCATGATCGACGCCAACCAGGTCTGGGACGTCCCGGAGGCGATCGACTGGGTGCGCTCGCTCGCGGAGTTCAAGCCGCTCTGGATCGAGGAGCCGACGAGCCCCGACGACGTCCTCGGGCACGCCGCCGTCCGCCGCGCCGTGCACCCGATCGGCGTCGCGTCGGGGGAGCACGGGATGAACCGCGTGCTGTTCAAGCAGATGTTCCAGGCCGAGGCGCTCGACTTCTGCCAGCTCGACGCCGCCCGGCTGGGCAGCGTCAACGAGATCCTCGCCGTCTACCTGCTCGCGAAGAAGTTCGGTGTGCCGGTCTGTCCGCACGCCGGGGGCGTCGGCCTCTGCGAGCTCGTGCAGCACCTGTCGATCTTCGACTACGTCGCGGTCTCCGGGAGCCTCGAGGGCCGCGTCACCGAGTTCGTCGACCACCTCCACGAGCACTTCGTCGAGCCGTGCGTGGTCGAGGACGGCGCCTACCGCCTGCCGGGTGCACCCGGCTACAGCGCCGAGATGTTCGACTCGACGCTCGACGAGTACGCGTTCCCGGACGGCTCCTACTGGGCGGCCGATCGGAGCCTCCACAGCGCCGACCAGAGCCGCACGAGCCGAGTCGCCTGACCCGTGGCCGTCATCGACTCGCACGTCCACGTGTGGGACCTCGAGCGCGCCCACTACGACTGGCCCGACGGATCGGTCCCCGAGATCTTCCGCTCCATCGGCCTCGACGAGGTCCGCCCGTCGCTCGCCGCCGCAGGCGTCGACCGGGTGGTCCTCGTCCAGGCCGCCGACGACCCCGACGACACGGCTACCATGCTCCGGACCGCCGACCGCCATGACGAGGTCGCGGGCATCGTCGCGTACGCGCCCCTCGAGAGGCCGCAGGAGGCGCACGACCGGCTGGTGGAGCTGCGCCGGGATCCGCGCGTGGTGGGGGTCCGCACCCTCATCCACGACCAGCCCGACCCCGACTGGATCCTGCGCCCCGACGTCGACGAGGGCCTCGGCGTGCTCGAGGCCCTGGGCGTCCCGTTCGACTACGTCGCCGTCCTGCCGCGGCACCTGGAGCACCTGCCGGCCCTCGCCGAGCGGCACCCCTCGCTCAGGATCGTGATCGACCACCTCGCAAAACCGCCCATCGGCGATCCCGGCTCGGCCCGCTGGCCGGGCGACACCTGGTCGGTCCTGATGGCGCGCGCAGCCGAGAACCCCCTGCTGTCGGCGAAGGTCTCCGGGCTCTATTCGGCGACGGCCGATGCCGCGTCGTGGACGCAGGATCAGGTGCGCCCCTTCGTCGAGGAGGCGCACCGGCTCTTCGGCCCCGACCGCCTGCTCTACGGCGGCGACTGGCCCGTCTCGCTCACCGCCGGCGGCTACGCCCGCTGCTTCGACGCGCTGTCGGGAATCTTCGCAGACTGGCCGGCGGCCGACCGGGCGGCCGTGCTCGGCGACAACGCGCGTCGCTTCTACGGCCTGCCCGCCGAGGACTGAAGCGGATCAGATCTCGACTCGCCGCGCGAGCGCCTTCTTCGCCTGTCGCGCTCTCAGCTCGATGCGGTCGAGGAGGAGCTCGACGACCGGCGTGCGGAACCGCTCGTCGAGGTCGGCTGCCAGGTCGGCGAAGACGCCGGGCAACTCCTCGCAGACGACGATGCCCCATTCGAGCAGATCGGCTGGCGAGACCGCGGCGGTTCGGGCGATGGCGCCCCATTCGAAGGCTCCCATGTCTCCGACTCGGTACGAGGCCGAGATGCGCATGGAGAGGCGTGCGTCCTGCATGGCGCGGAGCAGGTCGTCGCGAGATGCGACGGACGGCCCGACGTAGGGGAGGAACGAGGAGACGTCGTAGGCGGGAGTGAGGGGACTCCGCCCAGGGAAGAGATACAGCGAGAAGTTCTTCGCGTGGCCGTCGGTATTGAGCACGATCCACGAGAACAGCAGAGCCTGGATGAACCGCGTCTTCGATCCGACTCTGTCGCCGTCGACCCGATTGCGATCCAGCACTCGGATGATCTGCTCGGCCGACGGTCCGCCCTGCGACTCGTACTTCCGAAGTCGCGGGCGGCCGAGAGCTTGAAGAAGATCCTCCTGGTGCAGGCGAACGACCCCGTCGGGGGTGTCGGCCCGATCGAACCGCTCCACCTGAAGAGCGACTTCCTCGCCGAACTTCGCGATCTCGGTCGTCGCGCTCGGGATGCCCGCAGCCTGCGCCGCGGCCATCGTGAGGTGCTCGACGATCTCACCGTCTTCCAGCCGCGTCACTTGGGGTTTGAAGATGTGGGTCGACGGGGTCGCTCCCGAGGGATCCCACCACTCGTCGTGCGCGCGAGCGAGTGCGAACTTCGCCTGGGCACCGCCGAGGGAGAATCGCCCTGGTCCGGAGTCGTTCGCGAGGGGATCGGGCGACCCGTCCCGAATCGAGCGGATCCGCCGGGCGATCGACTCGTCGGTCTCGGGCGCGAGCGAGCCGTGGGTGCGGGGCGATTCTCCTGCACGGGTGAATTGCAGTGCTCCGGCCACGTCGGCGCCGTGGACCGACAGCAATGTCGCAGGATCCGCGTCCGGCAGTGAGGAGGCGCGGGCCCACTCCTCGCGGACGACGGGATTGTCAGGGAGGAGGTTGTCGACGAAGTCGAACACGTGGGCGCCCGTGTGGGTCGCCGTGGTCAGAGGAAGGGACAGAGACACAGGAGCAGCCGCTTCGTAGGATCGCCATTCGTCGTCGTACACCAGTCGATAACCGGACCGACTGTCGCCGGCCTCGAGAGTGGCCACGCGAGAACCGTGGAGATGGACGTCCAGTCGTCGGCCTGTCATCGCGGCGGAGGCGACGTCAGTCGATGCAGGGTCCTCTGCAGGCGTTCGCTGCGTTCGCGCGGAGTGCGGGACCCCGACGGGTCGGCCATCCTCGAGATCACCGCGTCGATCGCTTCGAGCGGCAGGTGGAAGCCCTCGCGGGGTGAGACAGCGTCGCGCGACTGCGCTGCGGTCACGACGTCGAGCGCGAGGTCGAGCTCGCGCACGACCTCGAGGGCTTTCGCGAGCGAGACGTCGCCCTTGCCGGCCTCGAAGCGCGACAGCCACTGCCTCGTCGTGCCTGCTCTGTCGGCGAGAGCGCCTTGGGACAACCCGAGGTCGAGCCGCCTCTGCCGGGCCAGGTCGCCCAGTTCGTCAGGCCAGGACGCGCGCATGATCCTCCTTCATGGAACGCATGTGTTCCATCCGCGGGATGGAAGCCCAGTGTTACACGCCGGAGGGGGGAAGGGAAGGCTGAGAGTCCAGAGCAACGCATCCGCCCCTCCCGAGGAGAGGGACGGATGCGTCACATCGACGATCAGGCGTAGTCGAGCGCGTGGTCCGACGTCAGCCCGATGCGGTGCGCCTTCTCGACGACCGGGACGGGCCGCACCCGGAACGACGCCAGCGTGCCGCGCGCCTCCTCGGGCACCTGGATCGTCACGGCGTCGCCGGCCCGCGACCAGGAGGCCTCCCCGTCGACGCCGAGCAGGTCGATGCGCTGGATGTCGCGGGGGAACAGGCCGGAGTCGGACCCGAGCGACCGGATGGTCACCGTCTCGCCGACCGGCGCCAGCACGGTCGCGTACACGTCGCCTCGCGCCGCCGTGAACCGGATGTCGTCCGGCGTGAACGGGTCGCGGGCGGTGTCGGCGAACTCGCCCTCGACCACGCGGGTCGGCCCCTCGCCGGCGATGAGCCAGGGGTGCGAGCCGTAGATCGCCTCACCGTTCCGCGACAGCCAGGCGCCGATGGTCTCGAGGAGCTCGACCTCCTCGTCGGCGATGGAGCCGTCCGCCTTCGGGCCGATGTTGAGCAGCAGGGCGCCGTTCTTGCTCACGATGTCGACGAGGTCGCCGATGAGGTCGTCCGCGCGCTTGTACTGCTGGCCCTCGATGTGACTCCACGACGTCTTCGCCACCGAGGTGTCGGTCTGCCAGAAGTCGGCGCGCGTCTCGGCGAGCTGCCCGCGCTCGACGTCGAACACGGCCGTCCCGGGAGGCACGGCGTCGTACTTGTAGTTGACGGCGACGGGGCGGTCCCACTCGACACCGCGGTTGTAGTAGTACGCGAGGAACCTCTGCAGGTAGGGCGCGAAGGCAGGCTGCTCGATCCACCAGTCGAACCAGACCAGCTGCGGCCGGTAGAGGTCGACGAGCTCGGCGGTCCGCACCAGCCAGTCCTCGAGGTACTCGTTGGAGGGCTGCGACTCCTCGCGCATGGCGGGGCCGTAGAGGTCGAGCGACTCGGGATCGGTGACGTCCGAGTCGAACGTCGCGCCGCCGTTGAAGAAGAACCAGTGCTCCGCCCGGTGGGACGACGCCCCGAAGACCATCGACTGGGCGCGGACCGCCTGGGCGAGCTCGCCCACGACGTCGCGCTGCGGCCCCATCGCGGCGGCGTTCCAGCGCGTGAAGGAGCAGTCGTACATCGGGAAGCCGTCGTGGTGCTCGGCGACGGGGACGACGAACTGGGCGCCGGCCTTCCGGAACAGCCTCGCCCACTCGTCGGGATCGAACCTCGGCGCGGTGAACTGGGGGATGAAGTCCTTGTAGCCGAAGTCCTTCTGGTCGCCGTAGGTGGCGCGGTGGTGCTCGTACTCCGGCATGCCGGGGCGGTACATGTTCCGCGGGTACCACTCGCTGCCGAAGGCGGGGACCGCGTAGGGGCCCCAGTGGATGAAGATGCCGAACTTGCCGTCGACGTACCACCTCGGCGGGGTGGTCTGCAGGGACGCCCAGTCGGCGCTGTGCGGGCCGCGGGCGATCACCTCGTCGATCTCGGCGAGGCGCTCGCGGTGGTGAGGGGTGTCGAAACGGGTCATCGTCGATCCTTGTCGCAACTAGAGAGGGTGGTCGAGACGATCCTAGCCAGTCGGACCGGTATTCGTCGGATGTCTTCGAGGAATTAAGCGACAGAAGCCATTGACAGAGCCAATACCACTCCTATGATGGTGAAATCATCTGATCGATTTCAGATTCACCGTCACGGGAACCAGCCGCGCTTCAGCGGTCAGGCCCCGGCGACCTCAATGAGGAGGAACAGTGAAACGCAAATACGTCGGTCTGGTGGCAGTGGCGGCTCTCGCCCTGCCGCTCGCCGCCTGCAGCTCGTCGTCGAATGCCGGCGGGACGGACTCGTCCGGCAACACCGTCGTCAACTGGTCGGTCTGGGCCGGCTCGGAGGCGGAGACCGCGGCGTGGAAGCACGTCGCCGACCTCGTCCACGAGAAGGACCCGAAGATCACCGTCAAGCTCCAGACGGCGGCCTGGCCCGACTACTGGACCAAGCTGCCGACCCAGCTGGCCGGAAGCGGGGCCCCCTGCATCGCCGGCCTCCAGATGGCGCGCGTGCAGCAGTTCGCCAACTACTTCAAGACCCTCGACTCCTCGACGCTCGGCACGGCGAAGATCGCGACGTCCGACTTCGACCCGTCGATCATCAAGGCGCTCCAGTCGAAGGGGGAGCAGAAGGCCATCCCCTACGACCTCGGCCCGTACATGGTCTTCTACAACAAGGACGCCTTCAAGGCGGCCGGTCTCGCCGCCCCGCAGAACGGGTGGACGGTCGACGAGTTCCTGACGGACGCCAAGAAGCTGACGACGGGCGGCAAGTACGGCTTCGCGGCCAGCAACCAGATCGACGCCCTGAACCAGTGGGGTCCGACGATCGGCGGCGACCAGGCGGCGACCGCCGGCGGCAAGCTCAACCTCACCTCTGCAGGGCAGGTCAAGACCATGAAGTGGTACGCGGGCCTCGTCAGCACCGAGAAGGTGGCAGCGCCTCTCGCCACCGACTCGAGCGACGGGACGCAGTTCCTCGGCGGCAACGCGGCGATGTACGTCACGGGCCCCTGGGACATGATCAACGCCAAGACCCAGGCCAAGTTCGACGTGGGCGTCGTCACGCTCCCCGCCGGCGACAACGGCGTCACGACCGCCGTCGGCGGCTCGGGCTTCGGCATCACCAACAAGTGCAGCAACATCCCTGCGGCCGAGAAGGCGCTGTCGGTGATCACCGGCCCGGAGGCCCTCGGCTACCTCGGTGAGCAGGGGCGCGCGTTCCCGGCTCGCACCGCCGAGCAGTCGACCTGGTACAAGTCGGCCGTCGACGGCGCTCAGTCGACGCTCGAGGCGGCGCTCAAGAACGGCGTCCCGTACCGGTCGACTCCCACCTGGACCCAGGTCGGCCTGAGCTACTCGCAGGGCGCCATCTCGGTGATCAACGGCGACGGGAGCGCGAAGTCGTTCCTCGACGGCGTCGAGAGCTCGAGCGGGCAGTAGGGCACGACGGGCCGCTCGGATCCCCGGGCGGCCCGGGAGCGATGCGGAGGAGCGTCATGTCAGTTGCGATCAGACCAGGGACGAGCGAGGCGTCGGCCCTCGACCCGGCCCCGCCCGGGCCGGCGAGGCGCCGTCGACGCAGACGAGGCGACGGCCCGGCGGCCGCGGCCTTCCTGGCGCCGTCGCTCGGCGGGTTCGCCGTCTTCACCGCGTTCCCGATCGTCGCGTCGATCCTGGTGGCGTTCACGGTCTGGCCCCTCGCGGGCACGCCGACGTTCACGGGGCTCGACAACTTCCGGAGGCTGTTGACGCAGGATCCCGCGTTCCTCAAGACGGTCCTGAACACGCTGATCTTCGTGGTCGCCTACGTGCCGCTGAACCTGGCCCTGTCGCTGGCGATCGCCGCGTGGATCACGCCGAGGGTCAAGGGCGCGAACGTCTACCGGGTGCTCCTGTTCATCCCCGTGGTGACGCCGATGGTCGCGAACGCCGCGGTGTGGCAGATCATGCTGATCCCGAACGGCCTGATCGACAACGTCTGGCAGTCGCTGTTCGGGGTCAGCGCCCCGAACTTCCTCGGCTCCACACAGACCGCGATGCTGAGCGTCGTCATCATGTCGCTCTGGCAGGGGTTCGGCTACAACCTGCTCATCTTCTCGTCCGCTCTGCAGGCGGTGCCGGAGAGCCTGCTCGACTCCGCCGCGATCGACGGCGCCGGGCCGATCCGGCGGTACTTCTCGATCAAGCTCCCGCTGATGTCGCCGTCGATCTTCTTCGGGGCGACGATGACCCTCATCACGTCGTTCCAGGTGTTCGCCCAGCCCTTCATCCTGACCAACGGCGGGCCGTCGTCGTCGACGACCACGATGGTGATGTACCTCTACCGGCAGGGCTTCCAGTACTTCAACCTCGGCTACGCGTCGGCCGTCGGGGTGCTGCTGTTCATCATGATCCTGATCATCACGGGCCTGGTGTTCCTGGCTCAGAAGCGGTGGGTGCACTATGACTAGTCCGACAGCCACCCGGAGGCTCGGCGGGCTGGCCGCCGACAACAGGACCGTGCGGCGCGGCGCCGTCTCCCTCAGCACGATCGCGCGGAAGCAGCGGCGCAACGGCTGGATCTCGCAGGTCCTGCTCACCCTCTTCGTCATCGCGTTCCTGATCCCGCTGATCTGGATGATCGCCACCTCGCTCAAGCCGGGCGCCGAGGTCTTCTCGTCGCCGCCGCGCCTCATCGGCAGCGAGGTGCGCTGGCAGAACTACGCCGACGTCTGGAGCTACGTCCCGTTCGCGCAGTACATGGTGAACGGCGCCATCGTCTCGATCCTGGGCACGGCGCTCGTCGTCGTGGTCTCGGTGCTCTCGGCGTATGCGTTCTCGCGCCTGAGGTTCCGGGGCCGCGAGGGCATCTTCTTCGTCTTCCTCGGCACGCTGATGGTGCCGCAGGAGGTCGTCGTGATCCCGATGTTCCTGTTCATGACGCAGCTCGGCTGGGTCAACTCCTACCAGGCGCTCATCGTGCCGTGGGCATTCACCGCGTTCGGCACCTTCCTCCTCCGGCAGGCGATGCTGACCGTGCCGATGGAGCTGGAGGAGGCCGGGAAGATCGACGGCGCCTCGCACCTGCGGATCCTGCTCGGCATCATCATGCCGGTGGTGCGCCCGACGATCGCCGTGCTCGTCGTGTTCACCTTCATCAACTACTGGAACAGCTTCCTCTGGCCGCTCATCATCGTGAACGACCCGGCGCACACGACGGTGCCGCTCGGGCTGAACGCGTTCCTCGGTCAGGGCGGCAAGCAGTGGCAGCTGATCATGGCCGCGTCGACCATCTCGATGGTCCCGACCGCGGGTCTCGCGATCCTGCTCCAGAAGTACCTCGTGCGCGGCATCGCGCTCTCCAGCGGCCTGGGAGGCAAGTGATGGCACCCGATTCACCGATCGCCCCGTGGTTCACCCACGACCGGTTCGGCATGTTCGTCCACTGGGGGCTCTACGCCCTCGCCGCCCGGCACGAGTGGGTGATGAACTTCGAGAAGACCCCGACCGAGGAGTACGAGCGCTACGCCGAGTACTTCGACCCCGACCTCTACGACCCCGTGTCGTGGGCTCGGGCCGCGAAGGCCGCGGGCATGAAGTACGTCGTGCTGACGACGAAGCACCACGAGGGCTTCTGCCTCTGGGACACCGCCCTCACCGACTACAAGGCGACCAACACGCCCGCCGGCCGCGACCTGGTGCGCGAGTTCGTCGACGCCGTCCGCGGCGAGGGGCTGAAGGTCGGCTTCTACCACTCGCTCCTCGACTGGCACCACCCCGACTTCACCATCGACGGCCGGCACCCGCGCCGCGACGACCCGCCGGAGGAGATCGAGCGGCTGAACGCCGGCCGCGACATGGCGAGGTACCGTGCCTACCTGCACGGTCAGATCCGGGAGCTCCTCACCGACTACGGCCGGATCGACTACCTCTTCTACGACTTCTCGTACGCGAACGACCACCACCACCCCGTCTGGGGCGGCAAGGGCCGGGACGACTGGGGCTCGGACGAGCTGATGGCCCTGACCCGCGAGCTGCAGCCGGGCATCGTCGTCAACGACCGCCTCGAGATCCCGGGCGACATCGTGACGCCGGAGCAGTACCAGCCGTCCGAGCCGATGACCGTCGACGGGGTCGAGGTGCCCTGGGAGGCGTGCCAGACGATCAACGGCAGCTGGGGCTACTTCCGCGACAACCACGACCACAAGGCGCCCGAGCTCATGATCCGGATGCTCATCGACGGCGTATCGAAGAACGGCAACATGCTGCTGAACGTCGGACCGACGGCGCGGGGCGAGCTCGACGCCGTGGCGACCAGGGCCCTCGCGGAGTTCGCCCGCTGGATGCACCTGCACGCGCGCTCGATCCACGGCGCCTCGGCCTCCGCCTACGAGACCCCGGTCGACGCCCGCTACACGCAGCGCGGCGACCGGCTCTACCTCCACCTGTTCTCGTGGCCGTTCGAGCACATCCACCTGCCCGGGCTCGCCGGGAGGGTCGCCTACGCGCAGCTCCTGAACGACGCGTCCGAGATCGCCTTCCGCGAGATCCCGCCCGAGACGGCCGCGCTCACGACGGGCATGGGCGGGCAGCCGGCGGGGACGCTCACGCTGCAGCTGCCGGTGGTCCGACCGGACGTCGCCATCCCGGTGGTCGAGCTGTTCCTCCGCGAGGGGGCGTGACGCCCTTCTCAGGCCTCGGGCGTCGCGGCCTCGGGCGTCACGGTCTCGTGGGTCACGATGAAGTCCTCGACCTCGACCAGGTGCACGGCCATCGCGAGGCGCGCGCGGTCGGGGTCGCCGGAGCGGACCGCGCGCAGGATGTCGTGGTGCTCGCGGTGCGTCCGCGGGACGACGCCCTGCTCGGTGATGGCCCGCCAGGTGCGGGTGCGGATCGTCCGGTTCGCGAACGCCTCGATGAGCGCCTCGAGCGCCCGGTTGCCGGAGGCGCGGGCGATGATCCGGTGGAACGCGATGTCGGCGTCCATGATCTCGTCGCGGCCCGCCGAGCCCGGGTCGTCGACGAAGGAGTCTATCGACGACAGGACGCCCTCGGCGTCGCGGACGTCCTCGTCGGAGATCCTGAGCGCCGCCCGCGCGGCCGCCTCCGTCTCGAGGACGCGACGCACCGACGCCAGGTTCTCGCTCTCGTCGGGCGACTGCAGGTCGACCAGGAACCCCAGGGGGGCCAGCAGGATCGACGCGTCCAGGCTGGTCACGTACGTGCCGTCGCCCTGCCGCGTCTCGAGCACGCCGAGCACCGCGAGCGCCCGCACGCCCTCGCGGAGGGAGCTCCGCGAGACGCCGAGGGCGGTGGCCAGCTCCTTCTCGACCGGCAGCCGCGATCCGGCCTGGAGGTCGCCGCGGATGATCATCGCCTTGATCTCGCCGACAACGACATCGGTCTGCGACCGGACGGCAGCGGCCGGTGCGGTGCCCGCGTCGGGCTGGCTCTCGTCGTCCTGCATGTCGTTACTGTAGCCGCGCGGCGGCTTTCATCAGATCTATCGGGCCCCGCGGGGCCCAGGGAGGGGCAGCGCCATGGAGTGCATCCAGCGGCTCGGTGAGCACGGCGAGGAGATCCCGGTGTACGTGGTCGACGGGGTGGCGCACGACCTGCGGGCCGTGACCGGTGACGCCGATCCTGCGTTCTTCGCAGCGGGCGGGTTCGCCCTGGCGCGGCGGGCGCTCGCGGAGGGGCGGCTGCCGAGCCTCGGCGAGGTGGAGGGCCGGATCGGCGCCCCGCTCGCCCGCCCAGGCAAGATCGTCTGCATCGGCCTCAACTACCGCGACCATGCGGAGGAGACCGGCGCGGCGATCCCCGACGAGCCGGTCGTCTTCCTGAAGGACCCGTCGACGATCGGCGGCCCGTCCGACCCGGTGCTGATCCCGGTGGGGTCGACGAAGACCGACTGGGAGGTGGAGCTCGGCGTGGTCATCGGGCGGGAGGCCCGATATCTGGCGTCGCCCGAGGAGGCGCGATCCTGCATCGCCGGCTACGTGCTCTCGCACGACGTGTCGGAGCGGGAGTTCCAGCTCGAGCGCGGCGGCCAGTGGGACAAGGGCAAGAGCTGCGAGACGTTCAACCCGCTGGGCCCGTGGATCGTCCCCGCCGACCAGATCGACGACGTGCAGGATCTGGCGATGACGCTGTCCGTCAACGGCGTCTCGCGCCAGCGCGGCTCCACCTCGACCATGATCTTCGGCGTGGAGCACGTCGTCTGGTACCTCAGCCGGTTCATGGTGCTGCGGCCGGGAGACCTCATCAACACCGGGACACCGGCCGGCGTGGCCCTCGGGCTGCCCGACCACCCGTACCTCCGCGACGGCGATGTCGTGACCCTGTCGATCGAGGGCCTGGGGGAGGCGACGCACGCGTTCGAGCAGGCCGTGCAGCCGGAGCAGGCGATGCAGGCCGTGCAGGCGATGCAGTCGATGCAGGCCGTGCAGGCGACGCAGCGGACGCTCGACGGGGCGGGCCCCCGATGAGCGCCGGCGAGTACGACGGCCTGAGGGCCGCCGTCACGGGAGGGGCGTCGGGCATCGGTCGGGCGACAGCCCTCGAGCTGCAGGCGAGGGGAGCGCGCGTCGCCGTCCTCGACCTCGCGCCCGTCGATCTGCCGGACGGTCTCGTCGGCATCGCCTGCGACGTCACCTCCGACGAGTCGGTCGCCGCTGCGCTCGCCGCCGTCCGCGAGGAGCTCGGCGGCCTCGACGTGCTCGTCAACAACGCCGGCATCAGCGCGGTCGGCACCGTCGAGCAGAACCCGTCGTCGGAGTGGACGCGCGTGCTCGACGTCAACGTCGTCGGGATCGCCCGGGTGACCGCCGCTGCACTGCCGCTCCTGCGGGCCTCGGACCACGCGGCCGTGGTGAACCTCTGCTCGATCGCGGCCTTCAACGGGCTCCCGCTCCGAGCGCTCTACTCGGCCACGAAGGGAGCTGTCTACGGGCTGACCCTGGCGATGGCGACAGACCACGTGCGCGAGGGGATCCGGGTCAACTGCGTCAGCCCGGGCACGGTCGACACGCCGTTCGTGGCCCGCATGCTGGAGCGGTTCGACGACCCCGTGGCCGAGCGCGCCGCCCTCGACGCCCGGCAGGCGACCGGACGGATGGTCAGCCCGGAGGAGATCGCGCACGCGATCGCCTACCTCGGGAGCCCGCTGGCAGGATCGACGACCGGCACGTCGCTCCTCGTCGACGGCGGGGTGACGACGCTGCGGGTTCGCCCGGTGTGACCAATGTCGCTTTGTCAGGACATAGTAGAGTCCAGTCATGACGAAGCGCAGCATCGGTGTCGGGCTCATCAGCGTCGGCTGGATGGGCCGCCTCCACTCCAAGGCGTACGCGTCGATCCGGTACGCGTATCCCGGGGCGTCCTTCGCCCCGCGGCTCGTCGTCGCCGCCGACTCCGTCCAGGCGAACGCCGACCACGCCGTCGACGTGCTCGGCTACGAGCGCGCGACTCTCGACTACCGCGAGGTGCTGGCCGATCCCGAGGTCGACGTGGTGTCGATCTGCGCGCCGAACTTCCTGCACCGCGAGTTCGCCCTCGCTGCCGCCGCCGCGGGCAAGCCGTTCTGGATCGAGAAGCCCACCGGTCGAGACGCCGGCGAGACGCAGGACATCGTCGAGGCCGCGCTCGCGGCGGACGTCGTCACCGCCGTCGGCTTCACCTACCGACAGGCGCCCGCCGTCCAGCACGCCAGGCGGCTCATCGCCGAGGGACGGCTCGGCGAGGTCACCAACGTCAAGGTCTCGATGCTGGCCGACTACTCGGCCGACCCGCTCGGCGCCCACACCTGGCGCTACGAGACGGCGAGGGCCGGGTCGGGCGTGCTCGGCGACCTCCTCTCCCACGGCATCGACCTCGCCACGCACCTGGTCGCACCCGTCGGCGAGGTGACCGCCCTCACGCAGACCGTGATCCCCGAGCGGCCGAAGCCGAGCGGCGCCACCGTCGGCCACGTCACGGCCTCGGCCGACGACCCTCTCCTGCCGGTCGAGAACGAGGACTACGCCTCGATGCTCGTCCGCTTCGCAGGATCCCGCGCGGTCGGCTTCCTCGAGGCCAGCCGCGTGGCCGTCGGCCCGCGCTCCGACTACGCGCTGGAGGTGTACGGCACCGAGGGGTCGCTCCGCTGGACCTTCGCCGCCATGAACGAGCTCCAGGTCTGTCTCGGCCGCGGGGGAGACGTGCACGGGTACACCACCGTCCTCGCCCAGGCGGGCGACGGCGACTACGCGCACTTCCAGCCCGGCCCCGGCATCTCGATGGGCTTCGACGACCTCAAGACCGTCGAGGCGCACCAGTTCCTCGAGTCGGTGGCCACCGCCCGGCAGGTCGCGCCGTCGGTCGCCGACGCGCTCCGGGCCGCCCGCGTCGTCGAGGCCGCCGAGACCTCCGCCGCCGACGGCGCCTGGCACCTCGTCGCCGCTCCGGGCTCGGAAGAGTCCCCCGAACACGCCGCGGGGATGGAGCACACACGGAGGTTGAGCGGGCAGGGTTGAGAGATGACCTCCTCCGACGACACCACCACGCCCGACGACGCCAAGGCTCCTGAGACCACCGCAGCAGCGCCCGCCGAGGCTGTCGACACCGATGCCGCCGACCGCGAGCCCACCGCCCTCGAGACCGCGATCCTGCAGGGGCAGGCGGGCCAGGGCGACATGAACGACGTCATCGGCCACTTCGTGAACGCTCTCGTCGTCGTCCCGACGGCCACCGAGGTCACCGACGACCTCAACGAACTCCAGCCCGTGCTGTTCGACCGCGAGGGCACCCCGATGCTGGCCGTGTTCAGCCACATCGACCGGATCCCCGAGCAGGTGGCCGAGGTCGCGTCCTACGCCGTGCAGATGCCGGCGGCCGAGCTGGTCCAGGCGATCCCCGCTGAGACGGGCCTCGTGGTGAACCCCGGCAGCACCGAGGGCTTCGAGATGCTCCCGGAGGGCGTGCAGCAGCTCGCCAACGACGTCCGCGGCCTCGTCGCGGCGATGGAGGAGGCGCAGGCCGAGGAGCAGCAGCAGGCTCCGACCACGCCGTCGAAGATCGACCCCTCCAGCATCCCGAACTTCTAGCCGCTCGTGAGCACCGGGGCCGGGGGCGGGCTCCGCATCGCCCACCCGCTCGTCGACGACCTCGTCGACGGGATCGCCGTCACACGCTCCGAAGCCGCCGTGACCTCCTTCGGCGAGGCCCGGGCAGACTTCCTCCGCGAGGCCGCCCTCGCAGGCATCCGACCGGTCGTCCTCACGACGGACTCCGGCAGGATCACCGCTCCGCTGGCCGAGATGGTGTCCCGCACCGGGGGCGCCTGGCTCGCGGAGCAGCCCGGTGGCAGCTACGTCGACGGCCTGACCGGCCGCGTCCTCGGCTCGGTCAGCGAGGCGTTCGAGGAGCCCGGCCCAGGCGCGCGCGTTTCGATCGCACCGGCACCGCTCGGCAGGATCGACGACCCCCTCGTCCTGACCGTCTCGATGAGCGTGCGCCGCCAGGCCACCGAGCAGACCCTCCTCGGCGGTCCGTTCGAGCAGCTCGCCGACATCGCCGGCACCCCGCCCGTCGGCTGGAGCACGACCGAGCCCGCCGGACTCCACTGGAACCGGGCGAACCTCACGCGCTTCGCCCGGGGCCGGATGCCGCGAGACAGCCGACTGGTGGTCGCCGCGGCCTCCGGGATGATCGCGACCACGAGCATCCAGCGGTCGCCGAAGGGGGTCGACGAGACGATCCGCGCGCGGATCCTGCTCGGACGCGACGAGCAGGAGGCCCGCCCGGCGCTGGGACGCGTGGTCGACGCCTTCGCCAGGATCGCCCGGGCGCCGGTCGCGATCCTGGGCTCGGCCTTCCTCGAGAGGGCCCCCGCCGACCTGACGCTCCGCGCGGGCGAGATCGCGGTGCCCGTGCCGGTCGCCGTGCTCCTCGGACCGGCCGCCGTCCGCGACCTCGGCATCGACCTCGCAGAGGCCGAGGAGCGCTTCGGCGCGCTCCGCGTTGGTCAGCCTCGCCTTCCGTCGCTGGTCGCGTCGTTCACCGGCGACGGAGCCGCTGAGAGTGCCGGCTCTGCCGTCGGAGCCGGCAGCTGGGAGCAGGCCCGCCGCTTCGCCGAGAGCCTCGGCGTGACCGACGTCCTGCGAGCGCTCGGCCGCGAGGACGACGGCACCGCAGGATCACGGGGAGGCCTGCCGTGGTCCGCGAGCTGACGATCATGAGCCCGCAGCCCCTCGACCTGATCCACGTCGTGACAGGCGCGGCGGCCGTCGACCCGGCTTACGGCCTCCGCTCGGTGCTCGACGACGGCGCGACCCAGATCGTCGATGCTGACGGGGCGCTCCTGGCCACCGTGTTCCGCACTCGGGGGATCGAGGTGAGGAGCGAGATCCTGCGGCTCCTCGGACGAGCCGACGACGACTGGCACTTCCGGACCGAGGTCTTCGTGCCCGACGGCGCGAGCCGGGGCGAGGTCGTGGCGAGCAGGATCGCGGCCGAGGTCGACGGGGATCTGGTCGCACCCGTGTAGGCATTCCTGCCCACAGCGGTGGGGCCCGCCCTTCGCTAGGGTGGATGGCGACTTGCGAGGGGGGCTTCATGAGCGGCTACAAGATGGATCCCGCGGGGGTGCAGAGGGTGCTCCAGGCGGTGGGCGACCGCGCGAGCGAGCTCGGCACCGCCCTCGACGACGTCGAATCGGCGACGGCCGACGTGGTGCAGGGCAGCGGAGGCGACGGCATCGTCGGTCAGGCTCTGGCGACCTTCCTCACCGACCAGAAGTCCGCTCTCGGCGACGTGGGCACGCGCATCTCCGCCGGTCTCAACGGGGCGACGCTCGCGGCCCTCGCCTACGTCCACGGCGACGAGCAGATGGAAGCTGCGACGACCACTGCGATGACCACCGCGTTCTCGACCGGCGACCTGACCGTGCTGAGCCGCACCGAGGGCGACTGATGCTCGGATCCGGGCCCGCTTCAGGGCACTCCACCGCACCGGCCTACGTCGGCGACGGGCGGATCGAGCCGAGCCGCATGGACGGCCCCGATCTCCAGCCGACCCTCGTCGCGAACGCCGCCGACACGCTCCTGGCGTCGTCGAAGGCGGTGCGGAGCCGCGGGGAGGCCGTGCACACCGCGTGGGCGGGGCTCGGCACGCCCTACCAGGAGGCTCCGGAGCGCGAGCAGCTCCTGGCCGTGATGGATCCTGTCAAGACCGACACCGACGACTTCGGCGACCGCCTCAAGCGGGTCTCTGCCGCCATCAGCGGATATGCCGACACGATGGCGCCCCTCGCCGCGAAGCTCTCCGCCCTCTACGAGGAGGCCTGCGCGTTCCGTCAGACGATCGACGGCGGCGTCTACGTGTCGGCCAGCGACCCGCAGAACCCCGAGTACAAGGCCGTGGCCGAGTCGTCGTCGGGCGCTATCCCCGACTACTCGCACGTCAAGGCCACGACGATCAGCTGGAAGGAGCACGGCCCGAGCGTCGCCACCAACACGCGGCTCCTCGGCGAGTACGCCGACCTGTACGCGAAGCTCCAGAACGCCGAGGCGGACTGCGCCAATGCGATCACCAGGGAGGTCGAGAACTCGTGCGTGGCGAAGGTCACGAAGGTCGAGGCGTGGCAGCTGCGGCAGCCCGGCGTGAAGCTCCCGTGGGGCGAGCGGGTCGAGCAGAAGCGCGACTGCCGCGAGGGCGTGGTCTACGGCATCGGTCAGTCGGGGGTGCACCTGTACCAGGGCGTGGTGTCGCTCGTCGCCGGCTACAACCCGCAGAAAGACATCTACGGCGACGGGGAAGCCTGGGGCCAGGCGTGGGTCGGCCTCGGCACGCTCGTCCTGGGTGTGTCGAAGATCGGCGACCCCATAGCCTGGGCCTCCCGGCTGATCCCCGACGACGCGCCCGCGGGTCTGGTCGCCATGCGCGACATGAACATCGCCGGTCAGGATGCCGTCGTCAACGCGGCAAAGGGCATCGTCGTCGCCGACCGCTGGAAGGACCACCCCGCCGAGGCCTTCGGCGAGACCCTCGGCAACGTCGGCACCTTCTTCATTCCCGGAGCCGACGTCGCGAGCGCACTGAAGACGGGCAGCCTCGGAGCCCGTGTCGCGTCGATCGGCGGCCACGCGGCCGACTTCCTCGTGCCGGCCGGTTCGCTCCTCCTGAAGGGCGGCGCCGACCTGGCCCTCCGGGCGGGTGAGGGCGTCAGGATCGCGGGAGAGTCGATCCGGCTCGGGTCGTCGGCGCTCCGCGGGTCGTTGGCCGACGCGCTGCGGAACGTGGGCGACCGGATGCCGCGGGTCGAGGTGTCATGGGAGCCGGCGCGGATGACGCCCGACGGGGTGGTGGTGCCGGGGCACCTGTCGATCGATCGTGTCGAGTCGGCGGCTGCGCCCGATGCGGCGGGTGGTGGTTCTGGTGGCGGCGGTTCGGCCGGGAGCGGTTCGGGTGCGGAGCACCCGCCTGCCGCTTCGCACACAGCTGTCGACGACGCTCCGCCGCGTTATGGCGAGCGGGTGCCGGGGGATGGCGGGCACGGTGCTGGGCCGCATCATGTGGTATCGGAGCACAAACCTGCATCCGTCCACGACGCTGTTCAGGGTCATGACGACGCGTCGGGTCACGGCGGGGTTGATGCGAACGATTCTGCATCCAACAATGCGACCGACCCAGAAACGGCAGGCACCGCGGCAGGAGAGTCTCTTGCGGGTGATTCGCCGGGGCATTCGCCAGTCATGTCCCGAGACGACTTTGCTCAGCTGGCCGTATCAGACCCCAAAGCTGCCTTCGACTATGCGTCATCGGAGCAACTGACCCGCGCCAAGGGCTTCAACATGTTCTCGGGTGATCGCTATGGCACCGCCGTGTGGGGTAAGACCATGGAGGAACTGCCAGCCGGTGAGCGCGTTCCAACGGTCGCGTATACGGGCGATCCGCCCATATTCGGCAATTCAGAAGATCTGAATACTGCGCTCCGCACCGGAAACGGTCTTGAAGTCTACTCGGGGAATATCGCTGGCATCGACAAGGCACTATCAGCAGTGCCCGTCCCGGAGGCAGTCATCGTTGAACGAGCCACGGATCTCGAATTCATCAATAGACCCGTATTTCAGATGGTCGGCGACCAGTTCACGGAGCCCGCGTACATGTCGACGTCATTCGGGAACCCGCCCTGGGACGCGACTGCGGCCCTCCTGCATCTAGAAGTTCCGCCGGCGACGCCCGCGGGCTACCTCGAGGGAATTACCCTTAGTCCAAATGAACACGAACTTCTTCTGGGAAGAAACATGACTTACGAGGTAGACCGAGTTGTCCTTCTCGAGGGGAAATACCACGTGTTCGGGAGGGTTCTTCCATGAACGAGCCAATACGTCGGTCTCGGCGAATGACAGCACCCATTCATTGGATCCCGTTAAACCCTGACAGCACTTACAGCGATTCGCCAGATGGTCCAATTGAATTTCTCTCGATCGAGCTTGGCGAGCGAATCGTCGGATACCTCTGGTTCTCGGACGCAGAATATGCCGCTGGATACACACCTCGGGAGTCGATGGGCGACATCGCCTTCAACGTCGGTTTTGTGTGGGCACCGAAGCTTAAGGAAGCCAAGGCCAACGGTATGTTGCCCTCGGAAGCGGTTCTGCGTTTGGCTTCGTCCGCTGACCTGCCCTCAAGTGTGGGCTCCATTGCCTCTCCCGAGACCCGAAGCGTCCGCAACCTGCGTGAGCTCTCGACCGTCGACGACTGAGTGCCTTCAAAACTCTGTGACCTATTCCAACCTTCCGATGGGGTGCCGCTTCCGTACCCAGCAAATTCGTCGACGAGATCTGGCGAATGCGGCTAAGGGTGAGCCTGGATCGGGGAAGTCCTAAAGTGAGAACCGTGTCGTCGGTCGAGATCCCCGCGCAGATTGAGCGGTGGGGCAAGAACTTCCTCTTCGAGGATCGTCTCGATGACGGCCCGTTTATCGTTCGTCTGAGCGACGTCGACACGAATATCGCACTCTGGCAACCGGGGGCGACGTATATCTTCGGCCGGGGTATGCGCAGCAACGCGCCGAAACCCATTGTTTCGAGCCTCGAGCCCGACGTGGTGGTGCGCTACGCGGCCTGGTACATGGTGTGGAGTTGGCGTTACGCCAAGGGCCAGCTCATGACCATCGATCCGAAATCCGATGAGCCAGGTCCAGGCTTCCAAATTGACGCTTCCTATGAGGCAGCTGTCCAGCTTCGCTCTCCGGATGGTTGGACAGCGACATTCACTGGGGCAGGTGACCGAGTGAAAGCCGCAGCGTCCTTCTCGCGCGTTGTGCCGTTCACCGCTGAGCAGATCTGCGACCTGGGTCGCCTTCCTGAGCCTTTCCCACTTCCGGTCTGACGTCAGCTCACTCATGTTGAACGCGAATACGCATGTCGATGTCAATTACAAGGAGCAGGGCGGGGTACTGAGCGATCTGTCGTCCTCCCCGCCCAGACCATCACAGATTTTGTCTCTGTCTCCGGATTCGTGTTTCCGTGACTAGGCGGCTCATGACGGCAGTCATTCCGGGGGAGAAGTGGGTTAATCGTGCCTAACAGTGAACCTCTGGAACCGGGCGGCCCTCTGTCCGATGACCTGCACTCAAGGCTCGTGAGTCCACCGACCGGCTTCGTCGAAAAGCCCGCGGGTCCAGTTGTTTTCGGTGAGGTCAGGGAGGCCGGTCGGCTCCTCGGATACGTGTACACGTCGGCAGTCGAAGATGCTCTTGGGTTCATCAACGTTTCGAGTGCTGGTGACTTCGGGGGTAACGTCTCGATGCTTTGGTTCGATCTCTTCATGTTTCACTGGGAACGAAAGCTGAAGCCAGCCCAAGCCATCCGTGAAATGGAAGGCGGCCAGTCGCCTGGCGAAGGTTGTGGCCATCTCGTTCCGGGCTCTGTGGTTCGGACTGCCGATTCATACGCGGCTCTCGCGTCGTTGGCCGCTTCTTCATGATGGCCGGTGACGAACGCCGCCTCCGTCGGGTGTTGGCCTGGGCGTGGGGAAAACAGAACTGGCCGTAACTCTGTTTCATCCAGTCTCCGACCGTCCTACCGGTCGGAATCACCGCCCCTAGAAGCGGTCAGCGGAGGTGGAGTGTGAAAGAGCCGGACACGGCAAGCTGGCCAGGCGGGCGTCGTCTGCCCAAAGCCCTACTCGGGCGAGAACAGCTAGCGTGAAGACATTGTCAGGGGTTGCATCGTTGACGAAGTGGGAACGGATCACCGATGAAGGGGGAGCGGTTCCATGACAGAGGCAGACCTGCCCGTGGAATCGCTCGGCCCGCTCTCTGAAGACCCTCACTGGAAACGGAATGGACCTCGAAAGACGTACGTGAGCAAACCGGAGCGAGATCACGTATGGCCGCGTGGAGCGAGAGGGTCAACTGATCGCGTTCTTCTACTTCTCGGACGACGAAGATGCCGCCGGATATGTGAGTCTGCGTCGGGCTGGGGATACCGCGGCCAACGCGGGGCTTTTATGGGCGGGCCTGCTGCGTTCGAAGTGGGAAAGAGGGCTGAAGCCGTCGGAGGCGACGGCGGAGATCGAGGCCGGCGAGACGGTTGGTTGGGGCTCGGCTTGTCTCGTGCCCGGCTCTCTCACCGAAAAAGCGGCGTTCTACCGAGCTCTGATAGAGAAGGCGAAGAGTCTTTGAATGATGTGTGGCCGACAAGATCGATGTCTTCAGGAGGGGGCTTGCATGACTGAACGAGAACGACGGTCTCGGCGCATGACGGCGCCCGTTCACTGGGCTCCGTTAAACCCTGAAACGACCTACAACAAGCAGCCTGACGGACCAGTCCAGTTCTTCTCGGTGGAGCGCGACGGACAGATCATGGGGTACCTCTGGTTCTCGGACACCGAGTTCGCCGCGGGATACAAAGCGCGCGAGTCGGGCGGTGACATCGCCTTCAACGTGGGATTGACCTGGTCGCCGAAGCTCAAGGAAGCCAAGACCGATGGTCTGTCGCCCTCGGAGGCGGTCCGGCGCTTAGCGTTGTCGCCCGACATCCCAGCAAGCGCGGGTTCCATTCGCTCGATTGAAACCCGAAGCGTTGCGACGCTGGCTGAGTTGTCGACGATCGATGACTGAGCACGTGCAGAAGTACTTTGTCGAGTACACCGAGCTCCGCGGAGAGAGACTTCCAACCGCAGTCTTTCGGCGTGATCTGCCGGTCGAAGGTCCGCCTCGCGACTACTACGTGGGCAGAGGGGGCGTGTGGACAGAAGACTCCCGCTACTCTCTGGGCTCCTTTCTCATGGGGCGCGGTGACATGGATCTCGAGGAGATCACCTCGTCGCAGGCTGACGAGTTCATCGAGATGGCCCGGATTCGGGAGCTCCGGCCTTTCTCCACGCGTGAAACGGCGGCTGAGTAGAGGCGTACCTCAACGTGGATCTCTCTGAGCGAGAGTTCGGCATGCTTGGAGGTCACCGTGTTCGCTGATGAGGCGGCTCAGCTTGCGGTGTGGGGTAGAAATCTCAACTTCGACCGGGAGATATCAGGCGGCGGCTACTTGATTCGATTGAGCGATGTCGATTCGAACCTCGCACTGTGGTCTTTAGATGGCCAGTTTGTCTTCGGAACCGGAATGAGGAATGACCTTCCCCACGCGGAGGTGTTGAGCTCTGATTTCGAAGCGGTTCGAAAGTACGCGGCCTGGTACATGGTGTCCCACTGGCGATACGACAGAGCTCTCATTTCGACGTCAGACGAGCGTTCGATCGTTCCTGCGAAGGATTACTCAGTCGAGAGCACTGGCAGCGAGGTTCGACTTCACTCGCCTGACGGATGGATCCTGTCTTTCATCGACGGTGGAGTCCTGGCGATCGCGGCAGCATCGTTCTCGAAGGTGGCGTCCTTGAGCACCGAGGAGATCTGCACCCTGGGGAAATTGCCAGAGCCTTTCCCCCTGCCCTAGTTCGACACCCTACGTCTGCACGCCACTTCAGGCGGAGGCACGCAGGGGATGCTAGGACACATCTGTTTCGGTTCCTGTTCCAGGAGGTCCTTCCCGACACGAGATAGCACAAGTGCGGAAGGATCGTCGCATGGACAGCGATAGCGATTTTCCTGAGGACTATCAGGGGAGTCTTCGCGATGACGTGCACGGGACTCAGGTCTCTGGGCCAGTGTCCTATTTCAACCGTCCACAGGGACAGATCGAGGTTCGCACGGTGGAGTGCCAAGACGTTCTCTACGGAACCCTCTGGTGGTCGGATGCCGAAGGTGCAGCGGGGTGGGCGGTTGCCGACGACGAGAACGAGCGGGCCATGAATGCGGGGGTGGCATGGTCGTCGCTCCTGTCGGACCGGAAAGAACTGGGCCTGAGTCCTTCCGAGGCAGTGAACGACCTTCGAACGAGCCAGGATGTTGACCCGGCTCTCGGAACGATTTCAGATTCGGCGTCGACCGTTGCTTCGCTGGACACCCTTCGACGAAGTCTGCGCGAGAGGGGCGGATCATGACTGTGACGCGCGACGAAGCGCCGGGCGAGGAAGGGGGCCTGCGGGTGCACGACGACCCGTCTCGGCCCCCCGCAGGTGACAAGCGCTCGCGTCCGCTGCCGCCCCGTTGGCAGCCCTCGGGCCCGAGGGCGGACTCGTGACGACGACGTTCTACGCATCCTTCATGGCCGCCGAGAACGGCCGTCGGCAAGTCGGGCTCTTCAAGCGGGAGGAAGAGGGCGGGGCACCTACTGATTTCTCCTTCGCGCGGTCCTTGGAATGGAGATGGGACAAGTCGGGCACACTGTGGGCCTGGCTGCTGGGTCAAGGAGACGGGGACTTCGAGGTCCAGTCGGAACACGATGCAGAGTCGTTCATCGCGGCTGTCGGATCTCTGGGTTTCGACGTGGAGCCTTTCTGAGGTCGTCGCCTGCTGCCGTTAGCGTTGTCTCAGAAGCACGGAGGCCGCCCCGGCGCGGAAAGGACATCCTGGTGAGCGCACAGTACTTCGCGGAATACTCCTGGTCTCCTGAGGGTCCGAAGCCGAGCTCTGTGTACCGCCGCATCATCGGTGGCGATGGTCTACCGGAAGACTCCTACGTCGGACGAGACGGCCACTGGCAGTCCGATGCACATCACACCCTGGGCCTGTGGTTGCAGAACCGCAACGATCACGACTTCGAGCCGATAACCGAAGTCGATGCCGAGGAATTCGTCGAGATGGCCCGGGTTCGGGAACTCCGGCCTTTCTCCACGAGCGGCGACGCGCCCGACCCCGTGTGACGACCTCCCGAGCCAGGCGAGACGTCGACCGGAGAGTGGGGGCTCCCTTTCCGGGCATCTGCTCCCCACGGCGCAGGATCAGCGCCGCACAGCCCCCCGCAGCCCGAAGGCCCGGTCGAGCTCGTCCATCAGCGGCCCTGAGACCTCGGTCGAGAACTTGCGGGCGAACAGGCACGGCACAGCCTGATCGTCGGCGAGTCGGCGCGCGAGGAGGGAGGGCAGTGCACTCTCGTCGAGCCACGGCGGGCTCTTCTTGCGCGCCCCGCTCCAGTCGATCCACCAGAGCGGCGTCGAGACGTGGTGGTCGGCCCAGCCGGGAACGAAGCGCGGCGTGTTGACGACCGAGGCGATGAAGGTCTCGTCGGGCGCCCAGGTGCGCCGCCAGAAGGCTGCCAGGTCGGGCTCGGAGTCGTAGGTGCGGACGACCGCGCGAGCGTGCTCGACGGTCAGCATCTTCGAGGTCGAGCCGCCGGCGAACCGCACGTCGGCGGGGAGACGCCTCGGGACGGGCAGCCGGATCATCCGCTTGCCGCGGGCCCAGTGGCGGTAGCGCAGGCGGTCGAAGCCGCCCGACCTGCCCCAGTTGACGTAGGGCAGCGTCGTGAACATGGTGAACGACTCGTCGCGGTGCTCGCCGAGGAACGCGCGGATCTCGTCGCTGGAGGCGAGGGGGTAGTCGGCGCCCGTCATCAGCGCGACGTGGGTGATCCCGGGGTGCGAGAGAGCCTCGCGGTAGCCCTCGATCTCGGCCTCGACGGCGCCCCAGGTGGCCCAGCCGGTCCGGCGCCGCGGCAGGATCACGCAGCGGCTCGGCAGGCCGCTCGTGATCTGGCGGAACACGTCGTCACTCGTCCTCGAGTCGACGTGCAGGTACACCGGGAAGGGATCGAGCGCTTCGACGAGTCGGTGAACCTGCTCAGGATCGCCGTGGGCCAGGACGACGCACGCGAGTCCCGGCGATGAGGCGTCACGGTCCATGCCATGAATCTACAGGGCCGGATGCCTGCCGGAAGCGCACTCCGTCACGCGCCGGAAACGCGGCTCTTGCTAGGCTCGACCCACAATCGAACATCGGCCATCACCACGGCGCGGGAGAGTGCTCGACCTTCACGGTCGACCACCGAAGGAGCAAGCTTCCCCGCCAATCTCTCAGGTAGACGTACCGCGTCGTGTCGTGCTGAAGCACGGTGGCCACTCTGAAAAGCAGGAGCAGACCAGCGCGCCTCGCCGACGGTGAAAGCCGCGTCCCAGCCAGGGCGCGGCGAAACTCTCAGGCTCATGACAGAGGGGGATTCCTGCCATCACGCTCGACGAGCCCGGAGTCCTGAATGACCGATAGCACCGTCCCGCCCGCTCCCGAGGCGGAGGAGCCCCGCTACAGCCCGCTTCACGACGTCCACGTCGAGGCCGGCGCCAGCTTCACCGACTTCGCCGGCTGGCAGATGCCGGTCCGGTACTCGTCCGACCTCCAGGAGCACCATGCCGTCCGCCAGGCGGCGGGCCTGTTCGACCTGTCGCACATGGCCGAGATCGCCGTCGTCGGCCCCGACGCCGGAGTCTTCCTCGACCAGGCCCTCGCCGGCACGCTCTCCACCATCGCGGTCGGCCGCGCGAAGTACTCCCTGCTCCTCGCCGACCAGGGCGGCATCCTCGACGACCTCGTCGTCTACCGTCTCGACGACCACGACTTCCTGGTCGTCGCGAACGCGGGCAACCGGCAGGTCGCCTTCGACACTCTCGCCACCCGCGCGCACGGCTTCGACGTCACCGTCGACGACGAGAGCGACGACACTGCCCTCATCGCCCTCCAGGGTCCCGAGGCGGAGGGCGTCCTCGACGAGTTGACCACGCAGGATCGCCTCGCTCCCGACGCCCCGCTCTCCACGCTCCGCTACTACCGCGTCCTCCGCGGCACCTTCGACGACGTCCCCGTGCTGATCGCGCGCACCGGCTACACGGGCGAAGACGGCTTCGAGCTCTACCTCGACACCGAGACCGCGCCGACCCTCTGGCGGGCGATCGCCGAGGCCGGCGCGCCCCGCGGCGTCGTCCCCGCCGGGCTCGCGAGCCGCGACACCCTCCGCCTCGAGGCGGGCATGCCGCTGTACGGGCACGAGCTCGGAGTCGAGACCCGTGCGGCGCAGGCCGGGCTCGGCCGCGTCGTCGATCTGACGAAGGAGTCCTTCGCCGGGCGCGAGAACGCGCTGCCCGAGGAGGGCGCTCGCGTGCTCGTGGGACTGACCCTCGACGGACGCAGGGCCGCTCGGGCGGGCTACGCCGTCGTCGATCCTGCGGGCGCCGTCGTCGGCGAGGTCACCAGCGGGGCCCTCTCTCCGACGCTCGGCCACCCCGTCGCGATGGCCTACGTCGATCCTGCGCTCGCCGCGGTCGGCACCGGGCTCGGCGTCGACGTCCGCGGCACCACCATTCCTGCGACCGTCGTCGCGCTCCCCTTCTACAAGCGCTCCTGAAAGGCTCACCCCGTGTCTGACCTCTCCACCCTGAAGTACACCGCCGAGCACGAGTGGCTCCTGATCGACGGCGACACCGCGACCGTCGGCATCACCGACTACGCGGCCGACAAGCTCGGCGACGTCGTGTACGTCGACCTCCCCGCGGTGGGCAGCGACGTCGAGGCCGGCAAGGTCGTCGGCGAGATCGAGTCGACCAAGTCGGTCGGCGAGCTCTTCGCCCCCGTCCTCGGCACGGTGCTCGAGATCAACGACGCCGTCGTCGACGCCCCCGACCTCGTCAACTCGTCGCCCTTCGACGACGGCTGGCTGATCAGGATCACGCTCTCGGGCGACCTCCCCGCCCTCCTCTCCCGCGACGAGTACGTCGCCCTGACCGCCGAATGAGCGCCGACATGAGCAGCGAGACCACCGGCGGGCTCATCGAGGGCACCGCCGCCGAGGGCTTCGTCGACCGCCACATCGGCACGACGCCCGCCGAGCAGCAGGCGATGCTCGGCGCGCTCGACTTCGACAGCGTCGAGGCGCTCGTCCAGAAGGCCGTCCCCGACAGCATCCACGCCGCCGTCCTCGATGCGAGCATTCTCCCCGAGCCGATCGGCGAGCAGGAGACGCTGGCCGAGCTCCGCACGCTGGCGAATCGCAACCGGGTCAACCGGTCGTTCCTCGGCCTCGGCTACTACGGCACGGTCACCCCGGCCGTCATCCAGCGCAATGTGCTCGAGAACCCGAGCTGGTACACCGCCTACACGCCGTACCAGCCCGAGATCTCGCAGGGCCGCCTCGAGGCGCTGATCAACTTCCAGACGATGGTCGCCGAGCTCACCGGACTCACCACGGCGAACGCGTCGATGCTCGACGAGTCGACCGCGGTCGTCGAGGGCATGCTCCTCGCGCGCCGAGCATCGAAGGCCGCCAGCCAGGCGTTCATCGTCGACTCCGACGCGCTGCCGCAGACGAAGGCGCTGCTCCGGGGCCGTGCCGCAGCCGTCGGCATCGATCTCGTCGAGCTGCCCCTGGCGACCACCGACGTCGCCGACCTCCCCGACGCGTTCGGAGTCTTCGTCCAGTACCCGGGCGCCTCGGGCGCCGTCTGGAACCCGGCCCCGGTCGTCGACCGCGTGCACCTGGGCGGCGGCCTCGCCGTCGTCGCGGCCGACCTCCTCGCCCTGACCCTGCTGACGGCGCCCGGCGAGTTCGGAGCCGACGTCGCCGTCGGCACCAGCCAGCGCTTCGGCGTGCCTATGGGCTTCGGCGGGCCGCACGCCGGCTACATGGCCGTCCGCACCGGCCTCGAGCGCCAGCTCCCCGGCCGCCTGGTCGGCGTCTCGCAAGACGCGGTCGGCAACCCCGCCTACCGGCTCAGCCTGCAGACGCGCGAGCAGCACATCCGCCGCGAGAAGGCGACCTCCAACATCTGCACCGCGCAGGTGCTCCTGGCGGTCATGGCGTCGATGTACGCGGTCTACCACGGGCCGTGGGGCCTCACCCACATCGCGAAGAGAACGCACCAGCACGCTGTCGACCTCGCCGCAGGAGCCGAGGCGGCCGGCATCGAGACCGGTTCCGCCACGTTCTTCGACACCGTCGTGTTCCGCGTGCCCGGTCGCGCGGCCGAGGTCGTCGGCGCGGCCCACGACCGCGGCTACCTGCTCCTCGAGGTCTCGGCCGACGAGGTGGCGGTCTCGACCGACGAGACGACGACGCGCGACGATCTCGTCGTGCTCGGCGAGCTGCTCGGCTTCGAGGTGCCCACGGGCCAGGCGTCGCCGCTGCCCGCCGAGGCGCTCCGCACCAGCGACTTCCTCACGCACCCGGTGTTCCGGACGCACCGCTCGGAGACGAGCATGATGCGCTACCTGAAGCACCTGGCCGACAAAGACTATGCGCTCGACCGGGGCATGATCCCGCTCGGCTCGTGCACGATGAAGCTCAACGCCGCGACCGAGATGGCCGCCGTCACCTGGCCCGAGTTCGCGAACATCCACCCGTTCGCGCCCGCGTCCGACGTCGACGGCTACCTGTCGCTCATCGGCCAGCTCGAGGGCTGGCTCGCCGAGGTCACCGGGTACGACACCGTCTCGCTGCAGCCGAACGCCGGAAGCCAGGGCGAGCTCGCCGGCCTTCTCGCGATCCGGGGCTACCACCTCGACCGCGGCGACGCGGCCCGCACCGTCTGCCTCATCCCGCAGTCGGCGCACGGCACGAACGCCGCCAGCGCGGTCCTGGCCGGACTCCGCGTGGTCGTCGTCGCCTGCGACGAGCAGGGCAACGTCGACCTCGACGACCTGCGCGCCAAGGTCCGCGACAACGCGTCCGAGCTGGCAGCGCTCATGGTCACGTACCCGTCGACCCACGGCGTCTACGAGCACGACATCCGCGAGATCACCGACGCGGTGCACGAGGCCGGCGGCCAGGTGTACGTCGACGGCGCGAATCTCAACGCCCTCCTCGGCTTCGCCCGCTTCGGCGAGTTCGGGGGCGACGTGTCGCACCTCAACCTGCACAAGACGTTCTGCATCCCGCACGGCGGCGGCGGCCCCGGCGTCGGCCCGGTCGCGGCGAAGGCGCACCTGGCACCGTTCCTGCCGGGGCACCCGCTCGCCCAGCAGGCCGACCGCCGCACGGGTGCTGCCGCGGCGGCTGCGGGCGAGCGGCTGGCGCACGCCGGCGTCCCCGTGAGCGGCGCGCCCTACGGATCCCCGAGCATCCTGCCGATCTCGTGGGCCTACGTCCGCATGATGGGCACGACCGGTCTGAAGGAGGCGACCGGCGCTGCGGTGCTGGCCGCGAACTACGTCGCCGTGCGGCTCCGTGACCACTACCCGGTGCTCTACGCCGGCGAGGGCGGACTCGTCGCGCACGAGTGCATCCTCGACCTGCGGCCGCTCCGCGACGAGACCGGCGTGACGGTCGACGACGTCGCCAAGCGGCTCATCGACTACGGCTTCCACGCGCCGACGATGTCGTTCCCGGTCGCGGGCACCCTCATGGTCGAGCCGACCGAGAGCGAGGACCTCGCCGAGATCGATCGGTTCGTCGACGCCATGATCGCGATCAAGCACGAGGCCGACCGCGTCGCATCCGGCGAGTGGGCGGCCGACGCGTCGCCTCTCCGCGGAGCCCCGCACACCGCGGAGGCCGTCATCGCGGGGGAGTGGTCGGAGGGCTACTCCCGCGAGGAGGCCGTCTACCCGGTGCGGTCGCTGGTCCGGTCGAAGTACTGGCCGCCGGTGCGCCGGGTCGACCAGGCCTACGGCGACCGCAACCTGTTCTGCGCGTGCCCGCCGGTGGAGGCGTTCGCGTAAGACCCGTGCCGGCGGGCGGGCCTACTTCGCGCCGAACAGCGCGGGGAAGGCCGCCGCCGCCCACGGGTAGCCGACGAACACGGCCGCGTCCATGAAGAAGTGGGCGATGACGAGCGGCAGGATCCTGCCGAACCGCATGTACAGCCACCCGAAGACGATCCCCATCACGGCGTTGCCGATGAACGCGCCGAAGCCCTGGTACAGGTGGTACGTGCCGCGGAGCAGGGCGGCAGACAGCAGGATCGGCCAGGTCCTCCAGCCGAGGTCGCGGAGCCGCGCGAAGAGGTAGGCCACCACGATGACCTCCTCGGTCACGCCCGAGCGCAGGGCCGACAGCAGCAGCACGGGGACCGTCCACCAGTGCGCGGCGAGGTTCGTCGGCACGACGTCGACGGTGATGCCGACGGCGCGGCCGACGAAGTAGAGCGCCAGCCCGGGGATGCCGATGGCCAGGGCCAGGCCTGCACCTCCGAGTGCGTCGCGACCGACGCGGGAGAAGTCGATCCCCAGCCGGACCAGATGCGGCGCCGCGGCCGTCCAGAGCAGGAACCCGACCAGCACGACCGGCACCAGGTCGAACGCGTTCTCGAGCACCTGATAGAGGAAGTCGAAGAACTCCCGGTCGTCGAGAGACGAGTTCAGGGTCGCCGTCTGACTCGAGAGCGACTTCGACCTCGTGAGGAGGTCGGCCAGCTGCACGAGGGAGTAGACGGCGCTCGCGCCGAGCGACAGACCGAGGACCAGCAGGATCTCGGCGCGCACGCGACCGCGCGACATGTCGCCCGGGAGAGCCTCGGCGCGGGGGAATTCGAGCATTCGTCCTCCTGGTCCAGGCAATGATGTCACGCTCCTGTCAGAGAGGCCGTTCGAGCACCCTGCCTCAGCAATTCCATAGAAACGCACGATTCTTGCGCGTCGCCCAGGATGGACGCCGAAAAGCAGTCGTAGCTGCAAAGAATCTGCACATCGTGTTTCCAAGTCGTAACGCTTTCGCCCGTGGTTTGTCGTTTCCGAGCGGTTTACTTATGGTCTTCTTATCCAGAGCGGATAGCCCTGCCATCGCAGAGTGCCGCTGTGCGTCACATTCCACAGGAGGAACATTCAGTGAAAATCACTGGTAAGCGGCTGCGCCCGCTGTTCGGCGCCATTGCGATCGTGGGAGCGGCCAGCGTCGTCCTCGCCGGTTGCAGCTCGTCCAGCAGCACGAGCCCCACCAAGTCGGCGGCCGCTGGCGACAAGACGGCCATCATCTCGACGAACGGCAGCGAGCCGCAGAACCCGCTGATCCCGTCCAACACCACCGAGACCGGCGGCGGCAAGATCGTCACCTCCATCTTCGAAGGACTCGTCAGCTACGACGCCAAGGGCGGCACGGTCAACGAGGTCGCGAAGAGCATCAAGTCGACCGACCAGCAGAACTGGGACATCACGCTCAACAGCGGATGGAAGTTCACCGACGGCACCGCGGTCACCGCCGAGTCGTTCACGAAGGCCTGGAACTGGGCCGCGCAGTTCTCCAACGCGCAGAGCGGCGGCTACTTCTACTCCAACTTCAAGGGCTTCAGCGCCACCAAGGACTCCGACCTCGACCTCACCGTCGTGAGCCCGACCGAGTTCAAGGTCGCCCTCTCGGCACCCCAGGCGGACTTCCCCCTGAGCCTCGGCTACTCGGCCTTCTACCCGCTGCCCGACTCCTTCTACAAGGACACCAAGGCCTTCGGTGAGGACCCGATCGGCAACGGCCCGTACAAGCTGGCCAACGCCACCGCCTGGACGCACAACACGGGCATCAACCTCGTCACGAACTCCGACTACCAGGGCAAGCGCAAGCCGGTCAACGGCGGTCTGAACATCAAGTTCTACACGACCACCGAGGCCGCCTACGCCGACGTGCAGTCCGGCAACCTCGACATCCTCGACGCCGTGCCCGCCGCCGACTTCGCTAACTACAAGTCGGACTTCCCGAACACGAACGCCAACCAGGCGGCCGCGATCTTCCAGTCGATGACCATCCCCGGCTACCTCGCGCACTTCAAGGAGGACAAGGAGGGCAAGCTGCGCCGCCAGGCCATCTCGCTCGCCATCAACCGCGCGCAGGTCACCAAGGTCATCTTCCAGGGCACCCGCACCCCGGCGAAGGACTTCACCTCGCCGACCATCGACGGCTACTCGGCCAACGTGAAGGGCAGCGACGTCCTCGACTACAACAAGAAGGAAGCCAAGAAGCTCTGGGCAGAGGCCGACGCCATCTCGCCCTACACCGGCACCTTCACCATCTCGTACAACGCCGACGGCGACCACAAGACCTGGGTCGACGCGGTCGCGAACAGCATCTCGAACACGCTCGGCATCAAGGCGCAGGGCAAGTCGTACCCGATCTTCTCGGCTCTCCTCGCCGACGAGTCGGCTCACAAGATGACCGGTGCGTTCCGCTCCGGCTGGCAGGCCGACTACCCGTCGCTGTACGACTTCCTCGCCCCGCTCTACGGCACCGGCCAGGGCTCGAACTACGGCCAGTACTCGTCGAAGGAGTTCGACGACTACATGACCGAGGGCTCGGCCAAGTCGACCGTCGCCGAGGCGAACAAGGTCTACCAGAAGGCTCAGGCGCTCCTGTTCAAGGACCTCCCGGCGATCCCGCTCTGGTACTCCAACGTGACCGGCGTGTGGAGCACCAAGGTCAACAACGTCCAGTTCGGCTGGGACAGCGTGCCGCTCTACTACGAGGTTTCGAAGAACTAGCAAGTTCGCGTAATCTCTCTTGAAACAAAACTGAAAGGTCCGGGGTGGGTTTTCACCCCGGACCTTTTGGTGAGTTCCCTATCTGAATCATGATTGCGACCAGTATGTTTTCGCAGAATCGCGAGGTGGCCTGATGGCCTGGTACGCCGGTCGGCGACTCCTCCAGCTCATCCCCGTCTTCTTCGGGGCCACCTTCCTCATCTACTTCATGGTGTTCGCTCTGCCCGGCGACCCCGTGGCCGCGCTCTACGGCGACAAGCAGCCGAGCCCCGAGGTCATCGCCCAGGTGCGGGCGCAGTTCAACCTCGACAAGCCCTTCATCGTCCAGTACCTCATATGGATCGGCCACGTCTTCCAGGGCAACCTCGGCACGACCTACTCGGGCATCCCGGTGATCGACCAGCTCAAGCAGGCCTTCCCGATCACGTTCCGCCTCTCGATGCTCGCCCTCCTCTTCGAGGCCGTCGCCGGCATCCTGGTCGGTCTCGTCTCCGGCCTCCGCCGCGGCAGGATCTTCGACAACTCGGCCCTCGTGGTGAGCCTGCTGCTCATCTCCGTGCCGACCTTCGTCATCGGCTTCCTGCTGCAGTACTTCTTCGGCGTCAAGTGGGGACTGTTCGCCACCACGGTGAGCGCGGCCGCCTCCTGGCGAGAGCTCGCCCTGCCGGCGATCGTGCTCGCGACAGTGTCGTTCGCGTACATCGTCCGGCTCACCCGCTCCTCGGTCGCCGAGACCATGAACGCCGACTTCGTCCGCACCGCGACGGCGAAGGGGCTGAAGCGCCGCGAGGTCATCTACGTCCACATCCTGCGCAACTCGCTCGTCCCCGTGGTCACCTACCTCGGCGTCGACATCGGGTCGCTCATGGTGGGCGCCATCGTCACCGAGGGCATCTTCAACATCCAGGGCGTCGGAGGCACCGTGTACCGGGCGATCCAGCTCGGCCAGGGCCCCACCGTCGTCTCGTTCGTGGCGGTCATGGTGATCATCTTCATGCTGGCCAACCTCCTCGTCGACCTCCTCTACGCCCTCCTCGATCCCAGGATCCGCTATGCCAAGTAACCCGAGTCAGCTGTCGGCCGACCACTTCGTCGCCGACCTCGAAGAGACGCCGATCCGGGCCGTCGACGCGATCGACGAGTCCGAGAAGCCGCGCAGCAGCTGGACGGACGCGTGGGACAGCATGCGGGTCCGCCCGCTGTTCTGGATCTCGGGCGTCCTCATCATCCTGGTCATCCTGGTGGCGGTCTTCCCCGGCATCTTCACGCACGTGGACCCCAAGGCCAACAGCCTGGACAACAGCAACGCGTCGCCTCGTGCCGGACACCCCTTCGGGTACACCTTCCAGGGCTACGACGTGTACGCCCGGGTCATCGTGGGCACGCGCGCCTCGCTGACGGTCGGAATCCTGGCCACACTCATCTGCACGGCGCTCGGCATCATCATCGGTGCTCTCGCCGGCTACTACGGCGGCTGGCTCGACGCCGTCGTCTCCCGCATCGGCGACATCTTCTTCTCGATCCCGACCGTGCTCGGCGCGATCGTGATCATGACGACGATCCAGGACCGCACACCCCTTTCTGTCGCGATCATCCTGGCGATCTTCGCCTGGCCGCAGGTGGCCCGGCAGATGCGCGGCGCCGTCATCAGCGCGGCGGCGACCGACTACGTCATGGCGTCCACGGCCCTCGGAGTCTCGCGGTTCCGGATCCTGGTCCGCCACGTCCTGCCGAACGCGATCAACCCCGTGATCGTGATCGCGACCGTCTCGCTCGGCACGTTCATCGTCGCCGAGTCGACGCTGTCGTTCCTCGGCATCGGCCTCGGAGACGGTGCGATCTCGTGGGGTGGCGACATCTCCAGCGCGCAGACCTACCTCCGCACGGCGCCGCTGCCGCTGCTCTGGCCGGCCATCGCGCTGAGCATCACCGTCCTCTCGTTCCTGATGATGGGCGACGTCGTCCGCGACGCGCTCGACCCGAAGGCGAGGGCCCGCCGATGACCACCACCACACAGACCACCACCGCACAGAACGTCGCCTCCAGGAAGGGCCAGCCCCTCCTCGAGATCAAGGGCCTCAACATCGGCTTCAAGACGCAGAGCGGCTACATCGAGGCCGTCCGCGGCGTCGACCTGACGCTCGGCCAGGGCGAGACCCTGGCGATCGTCGGCGAGTCGGGCTCCGGCAAGTCGACCACCGCGACCAGCATCATCGACCTGCTGCCGGGCACCGGCGCGGTCACCGCGGGCGAGATCTGGTTCGACGGCCGCGACCTCACCACGGTCTCGAAGCCCGAGCTGGCCGAGATCCGCGGTCGCGACATCGGCTACGTCCCGCAAGACCCGATGTCGAACCTCGACCCGGTGCTCTCGATCGGCTGGCAGGTCGAGGAGACCATCCGCGCCAACCGAGCAGCGACCGGTCGCAAGGCGGTCCGCGAGCACGCGATCCAGGTGCTCCGCGACGCCGGCCTCTCCGACGCCGACAAGCGGCTCAAGCAGTATCCGCACCAGTTCTCCGGCGGCATGCGCCAGCGCGTGCTGATCGGCATCGGCCTGTCGTCACGGCCGAAGCTCCTGATCGCCGACGAGCCGACCTCGGCTCTCGACGTGACGGTGCAGCGCCGGATCCTCGACCACCTCGAGACCCTCACCCGCGACTACGGCACCTCGGTGCTCTTCATCACGCACGACCTCGGCCTCGCAGCCGAGCGCGCCGAGAAGCTCGTCGTCATGTACAAGGGCCGCGTCGTCGAGTCCGGCCCGTCGCAGGAGATCCTGGCCAACCCGCAGCACCCCTACACGCAGCGTCTGGTCGCCGCGGCGCCGAGCCTCGCGAGCCGCCGCATCCAGTCGCAGATCTCCCCGAACGTCACGCACGGCGTGACGGTGGCGAGCGCAGGATCGGAAGACGCGCACCTCCTGAAGCAGGCGCACGAGCGCGAGGCGGCCGCCACGGCGAAGGACTTCATCAAGGTCGAGAACCTGACGAAGATCTACAACATCCGCCAGGGCGGCTTCAAGTCGCTCGAGCTGAAGGCCGTCGACGACGTGTCGTTCGAGATCCCGCGCGGGACGACGATGGCGCTGGTGGGGGAGTCGGGCTCCGGCAAGTCCACCGTGGCGAAGCTCGTCCTGCAGCTGGAGTCGATCACGTCCGGCACCGTGTCGGTCGGCGGCCAGTCGATCGGCGCTCTCAAGGGGCGCGAGCTGTTCGACTTCCGCCGTCGCGTGCAGCCGGTCTTCCAAGACCCGTACGGCTCGCTCGACCCGATGTACTCCGTCGGCAACACGATCGCCGAGCCGCTCACGACGCACGGCGTCGGCGACAAGGCCAGCCGGGCGGCTCGCGTGCGCGAGCTCCTCGACCAGGTCTCGCTGCCGCTGTCGACGATCAACCGCTACCCGAACGAGCTCTCCGGCGGTCAGCGTCAGCGCATCGCCGTGGCTCGCGCGCTCGCGCTCAAGCCCGACGTGATCGTGCTCGACGAGGCGGTGTCGGCGCTCGACGTGCTGGTGCAGGGCCAGATCCTGAGCCTGCTCACCGACCTCCAGGCCGAGCTCGGGCTGACCTACCTGTTCATCACCCACGACCTCGCCGTCGTCCGTCTGGTCGCCGACAACGTCTGCGTGATGCAGAAGGGCCGCGTCGTCGAGCGGGCGACCACCGACGAGGTGTTCTCGAACCCGCAGCAGGCGTACACGCGCGACCTGCTCGAGGCGATCCCCGGCGCGAACTTCGCGTTCGGAGCGTAGCGACGAACCAGGCCAGCACAGGGGGCCGTAGCTCACGAGACAGCCCCGGAGGGTCCGCCCCTCCGGGGCTGTCTCGTACGCCCACAGAGGACGAATCCCGCTGTTCACCCGACTCCGGGTAGACTCTGTAGGTCGGGGCCACGGCCGCCCCCATCGAGACTTCTCTCCCATCCCCTCTCCTGAAGGACGTACAACTATGGCGACTGCCATTCGCAGTGACCTGCGCAACGTGGCAATCGTTGCCCACGTCGACCACGGCAAGACGACGCTCGTCGACGCGATGCTCAAGCAGACGAACAGCTTCGACGCGCACTTCGACACCGAAGACCGCATGATGGACAGCAACGAGCTCGAGCGCGAGAAGGGCATCACGATCCTCGCGAAGAACACCGCGGTGCTCTACAACGGCGATCACGCGACCGACGGTCCCATCACCATCAACGTGATCGACACCCCCGGCCACGCCGACTTCGGTGGCGAGGTCGAGCGCGGCCTGTCGATGGTCGACGGCGTGGTCCTCCTCGTCGACGCCTCCGAGGGCCCGCTGCCCCAGACACGCTTCGTGCTGCGCAAGGCGCTGGCCGCCAAGCTCCCGGTGATCCTGCTGGTCAACAAGACCGACCGCCCCGACGCGCGCATCGACGACGTCGTCGCCGAGTCGCAGGACCTCCTTCTCGGTCTCGCCTCCGACCTGGCCGACGAGGTGGAAGACCTCGACCTCGACGCCATCCTCGACGTGCCCGTCGTCTACGCCTCCGGCCGCGCCGGTGCCGCGTCGACGAACAAGCCCGAGAACGGCACCCTGCCCGACAACGACGACCTCGAGCCGCTGTTCGACGCGATCCTCAAGCACGTCCCGGCGCCGACCTACGACGACGAGCACCCCCTCCAGGCGCACGTCACGAACCTCGACGCGTCGCCGTTCCTCGGCCGCCTCGCCCTCCTGCGCGTCTTCCACGGCACGCTGAAGAAGGGCCAGACCGTCGCCTGGGTCAAGCACGACGGCACCGTCCAGAACGCCCGCATCACCGAGCTGCTCATCACGAAGGCGCTGAGCCGCTACCCCGCCGAGAGCGCGGGCCCCGGCGACATCGTCGCCGTCGCCGGCTTCGACACCATCACCATCGGCGAGACGCTGTCCGACCCCGACGACGTCCGGCCGCTGCCGACCATCACGGTCGACGACCCCGCGATCTCGATGACCATCGGCACCAACACCTCGCCGATCATCGGCAAGGTCAAGGGCCACAAGCTGACCGCGCGCATGGTCAAAGACCGTCTCGACCGCGAGCTGGTCGGAAACGTCTCGCTCAAGGTCGTCGACATCGGGCGTCCGGACGCCTGGGAGGTCCAGGGCCGCGGCGAGCTCGCGCTGGCCATCCTGGTCGAGCAGATGCGCCGCGAGGGCTTCGAGCTGACCGTGGGCAAGCCCCAGGTCGTCACGAAGCGCGTCGACGGCAAGCTTCAGGAGCCGTTCGAGCACATGACCATCGACGTGCCGGAGGAGTACCTCGGCGCCGTCACGCAGCTCATGGCCGCTCGCAAGGGCCGCATGGAGAACATGGCGAACCACGGCTCGGGCTGGGTCCGCATGGAGTTCGTCGTCCCGTCGCGAGGCCTCATCGGCTTCCGCACGCAGTTCCTCACCGACACGCGCGGCACCGGCATCGCCAACGGCATCAGCCACGGCTACGGTCCCTGGGCCGGCGAGATCTCGACCCGTACCAACGGCTCGATCATCGCCGACCGCTCGGGCGTCGTCACGCCGTTCGCCATCATCAACCTCCAGGAGCGCATGACCTTCTTCGTGCAGCCCACCGAGGAGGTCTACGAGGGCATGGTCGTGGGCGAGAACTCGCGCGCCGACGACATGGACGTCAACATCACCAAAGAGAAGAAGCTGACCAACATGCGTCAGTCGACGGCCGACAACTTCGAGTCGATGACGCCCTCGCGCGTCCTCTCGCTCGAAGAGGCCCTCGAGTTCGCCGGCGACGACGAGTGCGTCGAGGTCACCCCCGAGGCGATCCGCATCCGCAAGGTGGAGCTCGACGCGTCCGCGCGTCAGCGCTCGACCGCTCGCCTCAAGAAGGCCAACGCGTAGGCACCGTCTGCAGCAGAACGCCCCCGGCTCTCTCGAGTCGGGGGCGTTCCTCGTCTGCGGGGCCGCCCGCATCCTGCGCCGGAACGGCCTGGCTCTCGGCAGGGGAGCGGCGTACAGTGCGGGCAGGAGGCGCAGGATGCTCGTGGCACTCGGAATAGGAATCGCGGTGGTCGTGGTCTCCGCGGCCCTCATCGTCGGCAACTCGCAGGGCTACGCCGGTCGCCGGCAGCTCGAGGCGTACTACCGCGCCACGTGCGACCGCGAGTCGGCGGAGGCCATGCAGCGGCTGCAGCGCGACATCGACCGGGGGCGCGGCAACCCGCTCTGGTGAGTGCTGCTCGCCTGAGTCCCTCTGCCGCGCAACGTCTCACGGACTGTGCACCCCGCCGCGGCAGGGTGCTCTGTCCGCGAGACGTCAGGCGGCACCAGGCCGCGCGCGCCGCAGCCGCAGCAGCAGCAGCAGGGGGCTAGGCGAAGAGCGTCTCGCCGACGTAGCCGCCCCGGGAGGCACCCGGCGGCACCGCGAAGATGCCCGACGACACGTGCTGCACGTACTCGTTCATGGCGTCGTTCGCGGCGAGGGCCGTCTGGATCCTGACGAACTGGTTCTCGGGGTCGTTCTGGTAGCAGATGAAGAACAGGCCGGCGTTGAGGCGTCCGAGCGAGTCGTTGCCGTCGACGAAGTTGTAGCCGCGGCGGAGCAGCTGCGCGCCCCCGTTGTGGTCGGGGTGCGCCAGCGACACGTGCGAGGTCGTGGGGACGGCCGGAGCACCGTCGCGCTTCGCGTGGAAGTCGATGGCGGAGAACTCGGTGCCGCCGGAGAGCGGGGCGCCCGCGCCCTTGTCGCGCCCGACGACGGTCTGCTGCTCTTTGAGCGACTGGTGGTCCCAGGTCTCGATCTGCATGCGGATCTTCCGCGACACGAGGTACGAGCCCCCGTCCATCCAGTCGGCGCCGTGCGACGCGGACGCCCAGACGTCCTTGGCCACGAGGGCGGAGTCCTCGGCCTTCAGGTTGGCCGTGCCGTCCTTGAAGCCGAACAGGTTGCGGGGTGTCGCCTGACCGCGCGTCGTCGAGGAGGTGCGGCCGAAGCCGAGCTGCGACCAGCGGAGGCCGGCGCGCCCGAAGGCGATGCGCGACAGGTTGCGGATGGCGTGGACGGCGATCTGCGGGTCGTCGCTGCAGGCCTGGATGCAGAGGTCGCCGCCGCTCATCGCGTCGTCGAGGTTGTCTCCGGCGAACGAGGGCAGGTCGATCAGCCGCGGCGGACGCTTCGAGGCGAGGCCGAAGCGGTCGTCGAAGAGCGACGGCCCGAAGCCGATGGTGATCGTGAGACCGGCCGCGGGAAGCCCGAGGGCCTCACCGGTGTCGTCCGGGGGAGCGTAGAGCGACCCGCCGGTGGCTCCCGACTTCGAGACCTCTTCGCCGCGGGTCATGCGCGCCGCCGCGTAGCTCCAGTCCTTCAGGAGGCCGACCAGGTCGTCGCGGGTCGTGCCCTCGGAGACGTCGAAGGCTGCGAAGTGGAGGCGATCCTGCGCGGCCGTCACGATGCCGGACTGGTGCTTCCCGTAGAAGGGGTAGGTCGCCTGGGCTCCCGACGAGCCGGTCGCCGAGGCCTGCACGGCACGGTCGGCTCCCACGCCGATGCCCGCGCCGAGCACGCCGGCTCCCAGGCCGGCCAGGCCGAGCAGCCCGCGGCGCGAGAGGCCGCTGCGAGCGGAGGTGTCGTCGGTCACTTCGTCGTCGGTCATCCCAGCAGGGCGGCGGTGAGCTTGCTCAGGGGCTCGCTCAGCGCGTTGACGCCGTCGGAGAGGGCCTTCTTGTCGGCCGTCGTCAGGGTCGTGTACGAGGGGTAGGAGGTGTCGAGGCTGCCGTAGCCGGCGAGGAGCTTGTCGAGCGAGGCGAACTCCGTGTCGAGCTCCTTCGCGAGGGCCTTGTCTCTGGTGAGCAGGATCGCGCGGACACCCTCGTACGCGACCTGCGCGCCCTCGAGGTTGGCCTGGAAGTCGTAGAGGTCGGTGTGCGACCAGGTCTCCTCCTCGCCGGTGATCTTCGAGGTGGCGACCTCGTCCATCAGGCCGACGGCGCCGTTGGCGATCGTGTCGAGGCCGACCGTGAAGGACGGCGCGGTGACCTCGGTGTAGAGCTCCTGCGTGTTCTCGGTCAGCTTCGCGCCCAGCTCCTTCTTCTCGGCAGGCGTCAGCGGGCCGTACGAGGTCGTGGAGCCGGGAACGGCCGCGGTCGGCGCGAACAGGTCTTTCTCGATGCGGTGCCACCCGGTCCAGGCCTCGCCCTTGTCGAGGTCGGCGGCGCGGTTGTCGAGCTTCGGGTCGAGAGCCCCGAACGACTCGGCGACGGGCTCGATGCGCTCGTAGTGGGCGCGGACACTCGGGTAGAGCTTCTTCGCGGCGGCGGTGTCGCCCGCGAGGTAGGCGGCGAGGAACGTCTTGGTGCCCTCGACGAGCTGCCCGGTCTGGTCTTTGATGTAGCCGACGTAGGCCTTGTCGGCGGCGGCGATCTGCTGCTTCTCGGTGCCGCTGGCCGAGACGGTCTTCCCGGAGTCGGTCACGGTGAACTTCGAGCGCTGCCCCTCGCCGACGAGGCCGGGGATGCAGGCGGCGAAGTAGTCGCCGGGCGTCAGCTGTGCCGTCAGCGAGCCGGTCGTGCCGGGGCCGATGTTCTCCTTCTCGCTGACGATGCGGAGGCCGTCGGCGGCGAGGATCTCGAACTCGCTGTTGTCGGAGCCCTTGTTCGTCATGGTGAACGTCACGGCGCCGCTCGGAGCGCTGGTCGCGGACGGCTTGCAGGTGCTGTCGGTGGCCGCGACGGTGATCGTGGTGCCGGTCTTCGCCGCGGTCGTGCCGCCGGGGTTGTTCGCGACGCAGCCGGTGAGGGCGACGGCCGCGAGCGCGACTCCTGCGGTGATGCCGAGAGGGCGGAGGATCATTCGGTGGCTCCTGGGGTGAGGACGGGCTCGCGGTCGCCGGAGACGGCGGGCGCGGGGGCGGATGCGGCAGGTGCGGCGGCGGACGGTGCAGCGGCGGACGGTGCAGCAGCGGCAGGTGCGGCAGCGGCCGCGGGGCGACGCCGCGTCGCACGGAGGAAGAGGGGGAGGACGACCGCGAGGTACGCGACCCAGACGACCGACTGCAGCACCGTCGGCCGCGGGGTGAAGTTGACGACGCCCTGCAGCAGAGTGCCGTACCAGCTGGTGGGCGGGATGGCGCCCGAGAGGTCGAAGGTGTGGACGGCGGCTCCGGGGAGGAAGCCCATCTCCTGCAGGTCGCCGACGCCGTAGAGCAGGACGCCCGCCGCGACGATCACCAGGAAGAACCCGGTCACGGTGAAGAACCGCGACAGGTTGATGTGCACGAAGCCGCGGTAGATGCCGACCTCGATGACGATGGCGGTCAGGATCCCGAGGAGCGCGCCGATGGCGGGGACGGCCGTGCCGCCGGCCGTCGCGACCGTGGCCCAGACGAAGAGGGCGGTCTCGATGCCCTCGCGGCCGACCGACAGGAAGGCGAGGCCGACGATGGCCCACGCGCCGCCCTGGAGCGCCTTCGCGAGGCTCGACTGGAGGTCGTGCTTCATGTGGCTGGCGGTCTTGGCCATCCAGAACACCATCGTGGTGACGAACCCGACCGCCACGATCGAGAGGCCGCCGCCGATCGCCTCCTGCGCCTGGAAGCTCAGCCCGTACTCGCCGAATGTCAGCAGGGCGCCGAGACCGAGCGAGAGGAGGGCGGCCAGAGCGACGCCGACCCAGATGCGGGGGAGCACGTCGCGGCGCGAGACCTTCACGAGGTAGGCGATCAGGATGCCCACGACGATGGAGGCCTCGAGGCCTTCGCGGAGACCGATGAGGTAGTTGGCGAGCACGGGGATGCCTTTGATTCAGGGGGTCGAGCCGTCGTGTCGACGGGCCCGAGTGAGGGTCGGCTCATGTTGGTAAGCCTTGCCTAACCAGAGATGACCCTAACGGCGGCTCGCCTATCCTGTCCAGTGATGTCCTCCTCTGAAACAGCCCAGAACGACCCCTCTCTCTCGATCCCGAGCGACCTCGAGCGGGTGCTGGTCGTGCACGCTCACCCCGACGACGAGACCATCGTCACCGGGGCCACGCTCGCGACCCTCGTCGACCGCGGAGCGCACGTCACCGTCGTCACCTGCACCCGCGGCGAGCTCGGCGAGGTCATGCCCGACGACCTCGCCTCGCTGCGAGGGGACGCCGCGGCGCTCGGGGCGCACCGCGAGACCGAGATCGCCGAGGCCATGCGGCAGCTCGGCGTCACCGACCACCGTTTCCTGGGCGAGCAGGATGCACGGACAGCCGGCCTCCTCCCTCGTCCCTACCGCGACTCGGGCATGGAGTGGGGCCCGGCCGGGACCCCTGTCCCCGTCAGCGACCTGCATCCTGCGGCCTTCTGCCACGCCGAGTTCGGCGAGATCGTCTCGGACCTCGCCGCGGTCGTCGCCGATGTGCGCCCCGACGCGATCATCGGCTACGACAGCGACGGCGGCTACGGCCACCCCGACCACGTCCGCGTGAACCGCGCCGCCCTCCGCACGGCCCGGCTCGCGGGGCTGCCCTACTTCGCCATCACCGGCGGCTCTGCCCACCCCGAGGCCCCCCTCGCCGACGCGGACGTCGTCGTCGACGGCGCCCCGGTGTTCGACCGGAAGGTCCGTGCGCTCGCCGCCTACCGCTCGCAGGTGCGGCTGCTCCAGACCGCCGGCGGCCCGGCCCTCGAGTTCCCCCACGGCGCGGTGGAGCCGGTGACCGTGGTCGAGACGTTCCGTCTGGTGCCCGAGCCGGTCGCCGATCCTGCGTCCGCGCCCGGTCTCGACGAGCTCGAAATCAGCGGCCGCATCGTCACCAGCGTGCTGGCGCTCCTCGCCGGCGGCCTCTTCGGCGCCATCGGCACGATCGCCCACCAGGACACGGTCGGCTCCTTCCCTCTGGGGATCGTGCTGGCGCTCGCCATGACGGCGGCGCTCCTCGTCGGGCTCCGCTGGCTGTTCGACTCGCGGCTGATCGCTCTGATGGCGGCGATCGGGCTCACGGCCGTCGTCGCCCTGCTGTCGCTGCCGCACTCGGGGTCCGTCCTCATCGCGGGCACGCCGACCGGCTACGCGTGGATCTTCGGGCCGGTCGTGGCGGCCGTCCTCGTGCTGGCGTGGCCGAGGATGCCCAGGCGGGCAGGCGATAAGATGGGAGCCTCGCCGCGCGACGCTGTCGCGCCCGACGCGAAAGAGCAGAACTGACCCGTGACGTACGTGATCGCCCTCCCCTGTGTCGATGTCAAAGACCGCGCCTGCATCGACGAGTGCCCGGTCGACTGCATCTACGAGGGTGAACGCTCGCTCTACATCCACCCCGACGAGTGCGTCGACTGCGGTGCCTGCGAGCCGGTCTGCCCCGTCGAGGCGATCTACTACGAAGACGACCTGCCCGACAAGTGGGCCGACTACTACAAGGCGAATGTCGAGTTCTTCGACGAGGTCGGCTCCCCGGGGGGCGCGGCCAAGGTCGGCGTGATCCCGAAAGACCACCCGGTCATCGCGGCGCTGCCGCCCCAGGCCGCGGCCCACTAGGCCGCGTCCGATGCCCCTCGACCTGCCCGACTTCCCCTGGGACAGCCTGGCGGCCCTCACCGAGACCGCGAGAGCGCACGAGGGCGGCATCGTCGACCTGTCCGTCGGGTCTCCGGTCGATCCGACGCCGGGCGTCATCCGCGACGCCCTGCGCGACGCGACCGACGCGCACTCCTACCCGCAGGTCGCCGGCACGCCGGCGCTCCGCCGCGCGATCGGCGAGTGGTACGGCAGACGTCGCGGGGTGCCGGGCCTGAGCGAGGCCGAGGTCCTGCCGACCATCGGCTCCAAGGAGCTCATCGCGGGCATGGCCCTGTGGCTGGGGCTCGGCCCGGGCGACACCGTCGTCTACCCGCGGAACGCCTACCCCACCTACGAGCTCGGAGCCGCCCTCGTCGGCGCGACGGCCCTCGCCTCCGACGACCCCGCCGAGTGGCCCGAGTCGACGAGGCTCGTCTGGTTGAACAGCCCCGGCAACCCCGACGGCAGCATCCTGTCGTTCGACGCTCTCAAGGCCGCGGTCGACCGCGCCCGCGAGCTCGGTGCCGTCGTCGCGGGCGACGAGTGCTACGCCGAGCTCGGCTGGACCCCGGAGTACGACGAGACGGCGACACCGTGCATCCTCGACCCCCGGGTCGTCGGCGACAGCCGCCGAGGGGTCGTGTCGGTCTACTCGCTGTCGAAGCAGTCCAACCTGGCCGGCTACCGCGCCGGCTTCGTGGCCGGCTGCGCCGACGTCCTCGGCGAGCTCCTCGCCGTCCGGAAGCACGCCGGCCTGATGCCGCCCGCTCCCGTCCAGCAGGCCATGGTCACAGCGCTCGGCGACGAGGCGCACGTCCGCGAGCAGAAGGAGCGCTACCGGGCGCGCCGCACCCGGCTCGCCGCAGCGCTCGAGGGTGCGGGATTCACGATCGACCGGAGCGAGGCGGGGCTCTACCTCTGGGCGAGCCGGCAGGAGGACGCCTGGGCCACCCTGGAGTGGCTGGCCGAGCGCGGGATCCTGGCCGCCCCCGGCACCTTCTACGGTTCCGACGGCGCTCAGCACGTCCGGATCGCGCTCACCTCGACCGATGAGCGCATCGAGGCCGCGGCGACGCGTCTCGAGGCGGCCGGCAGCACCCGTTCCGCGACGGAGTCCCTCGCCTATTAGGCTGATCGAGTGACTGACACTGCCAACGACGCCCAGAAGGCCACGACGCAGAAGGCGACTCTCGAGATCGGCGGCCAGACCGCCGAGTTCCCGGTCGTCCCCGCCACCGACGGGGCATCGAGCGTCGACATCTCGACCTTCATGAAGCAGACCGGCTTCAGCACTCTCGACACCGGCTTCGTGAACACCGCCGCGACCAAGAGCGCCATCACGTACATCGACGGCGACCAGGGCATCCTGCGCTACCGCGGCTATCCGATCGAGCAGGTCGCGGCCAACTCGACGTTCCTCGAGACGGCCTGGCTCCTCATCTACGGCGAGCTGCCCACGGCCGACGAGCTCGCCTCGTTCGACGCCAGGATCCGGCGCCACACACTCCTCCACGAAGACCTCCGCCGCTTCTTCGACGCGCTGCCCGCCTCCGCGCACCCCATGTCGGTGCTGTCGTCGGCCGTCGGCGCCCTGTCGACGTTCTACGAGGACACGATGGACGTCCACGATCCGGCCAAGGTCGAGATCCAGATGATCCGGCTGCTCGCGAAGCTGCCGGTCATCGCGGCGTACGCGCACAAGAAGAGCCTCGGCCAGGCGTTCCTCTACCCCGACAACTCGCTCAGCTTCGTCGACAACTTCCTGAAGCTGAACTTCGGCACCATGGCCGAGCCGTACGTCGTGAACCCGGTGCTGTCCAAGGCCCTCGAGCGCCTCCTGATCCTGCACGAAGACCACGAGCAGAACGCGTCGACGTCGACCGTCCGCCTCGTCGGCTCCACCGAGGCGAACATGTACTCCTCGATCTCCGCCGGCATCTCGGCGCTCTACGGCCCGCTCCACGGCGGCGCGAACGAGGCGGTGCTGAAGATGCTCGCCGAGATCCGCGACTCCGGGCAGGGCGTCGCCCGCTTCGTCGAGCGCGTCAAGAACAAAGAAGAGGGCGTGAAGCTGATGGGCTTCGGGCACCGGGTCTACAAGAACTACGACCCGCGTGCGAAGCTCGTCAAGGAGAGCGCCGACGAGGTGCTCGCCGCCCTCGGCGTCAAAGACGAGCTGCTCGACATCGCGCTCGAGCTCGAGCAGGTCGCGCTGTCCGACGAGTACTTCATCTCGCGGCGCCTGTACCCGAACGTCGACTTCTACACCGGCATCATCTACAAGGCGATGGGCTTCCCGCCCCGCATGTTCACGGTGCTGTTCGCGATCGGGCGCCTGCCCGGCTGGATCGCGCACTGGCGCGAGATGAACCTCGACCCGTCGACGAAGATCGGCCGGCCGCAGCAGCTGTACATCGGGTCGCCGGCGCGCGACTGGCCGACCGAGCGCTAGTCGCGTTCGCGGCGGGTGCGCTCAGGCGTGCAGCGCCTCGTTGAGCGTCACTCCGGCGCCCTTCCGCGTGAGCACCTCGACGGCGCCGGTCAGCGAGTTCCGCCGGAAGAGCAGCCCGGGCCGCCCCGACAGCTCGATGGCCTTCACCGTCTGCGAGCGGCCGTTCGTGTCGTGCGCCGACCCGACGACGACGACCTTGGTGCCGGCCGTCACGTAGAGGCCCGCCTCGACGACCGTGTCGTCGCCGATCGAGATGCCGATGCCCGAGTTCGCGCCGAGCAGCGCCCGCTCGCCGATCTCGACGCGCTGCGTGCCGCCGCCCGAGAGCGTGCCCATGATCGAGGCACCGCCACCGATATCGGAGCCGTCGCCCACGACGACGCCCTGCGAGACGCGGCCCTCGATCATCGACGAGCCGAGCGTGCCGGCGTTGTAGTTCACGAAGCCCTCGTGCATCACCGTGGTGCCGGGGGAGAGGTGCGCGCCGAGCCGCACCCGCGAGGCGTCCGCGATCCTGACCCGGTCGGGTGCCACGTAGTCGAGCATGCGCGGGAACTTGTCGATGCCCGTCGTCGTGATGCCGGCCCGCTGCAGCTGCGGACGCAGCCGGGCGAAGTCGTCAGGATGCACGGGCCCGGCATTCGTCCACACCACGATCGGCAGGTGGGCGAAGAGGCCGTCGAGGTTCATCGTGTTCGGCTTGACGAGCAGGTGGCTGAGCAGGTGCAGCCGCAGGTACGCGTCGGGGGTCGACGCGGGCGCTGCCTGAAGGTCGATCTGCACGGTGACCGGCTCGAGCCGGACCGACCGGCGGGCGTCCGGGCCGGCGAGCTGCGACATCGCGGCGGGGGCCAGCGCAGGATCGCGATCGGCCGGGAACGCGCCGAGGTGCGGCTCGGCGAACCACGTGTCGAGGACCGTGCCCCCGTCGCTGATCGTGGCGAGCCCGTAGCCCCAGGCGCTGGTCGGTGCGGTGTCGTCGAGACTCATCCCCCGAGCGTATCGGGGCGTCCGCCTGTGGAGAACTCCGAGGCCCCGGAGGCCCGCGGCTAGGCTGTCCGCATGGCAGTCCTCGACCTCTCGGTGTCCTCGATCGACCTCACCAGGCAGCTCTGCGACATCGCGTCGGTGTCGGGTGACGAGAAGGCCGTGGCCGACCAGATCGAGGCCGTGCTGGCGGCCTCCCCGCACCTCGAGGTCGTCCGCGACGGCGACGCGATCGTGGGGAGGACGAACCTCGGGCGCTCGAAGAGGGTGGTCATCGCCGGTCACATCGACACGGTCCCGATCAACGGCAACGTCCCGACGCGGTTCGAGACGATCGACGGCGTCGACTTCCTCTGGGGCCGCGGCACCGTCGACATGAAGGCCGGGTGCGCCGTCGCGCTGACCCTGGCCGTCGAGCTGGCCGAGCCCACCGTCGACATCACCTGGGTCTGGTACGACCACGAGGAGGTCTCCGACGCCCTCAACGGGCTGGGGCGGCTGGCGCGCATGCACCCCGACCTCCTGGCGGCCGACTTCGCGATCCTGATGGAGCCCTCGAACTCCAGCGTCGAGGGCGGGTGCAACGGCAACCTCCGCGCCGAGATCCGCACGCGGGGCCTGCGGTCGCACAGCGCGCGATCCTGGATCGGCGACAACGCGATCCACCGTGCGGCGCCGATTCTCGACCGCCTCGCCGCCTACGAGGCCCGCGAGGTCGAGGTCGAGGGGCTCGTGTACCGCGAGGGGCTCAACGCCGTCGGCATCACCGGCGGCGTCGCCGGCAACGTGATCCCCGACGAGTGCATGGTCCACATCAACTACCGGTTCGCGCCGAGCCGCTCGACCTACGAGGCCGTGGCCCACATCCACGAGCTGTTCGGCGACTTCGAGGTCGAGATCGTCGACCTGGCGCAGGGCGCCAGGCCGGGCCTCGACGCGCCCCTCGCGCAGGAGTTCCTCGCGGCCGTCGGCGGCGAGGCGAAGCCCAAGTACGGCTGGACCGACGTGGCGCGGTTCGCCGGTCTCGGCATCCCCGCCGTCAACTACGGCCCCGGCGACCCCCTCAAGGCGCACGCTGACGACGAGCGCGTCGCGGTCGACCAGATCACGGAGTGCGAGCGGGGGCTCCGCGCGTGGCTGACGGCCTGATCACGCGGCCGGTCGCCGGCCGCGGTGGCGGGGGCGAGGGCGCCGGCGACGTGCGCCGACCGTGGCGGCAGACCCTCCTCCTGCGCTACCGGCTCACCCCGTGGTGGGCGAGGGTGCTCGCGGTCTTCGTGCTCTCTCGCGTCGTGAGCACTGCCCTCCTGCTGGGCTTCGCGCGCGTGCAGGCAACGAACGCCTGGACGGTGGCCCAGCCCGACTACGGCAGCTTCGCCAAGATGTGGGACGGCCAGTGGTACTACATCGTGTCGCAGCTCGGGTATCCGAGCGTCCTCCCGATGACCGCCGACGGTCACGTCGCGCAGAACCAGTGGGCGTTCCTGCCCGTGTACCCGGTTCTCGTCCGAGGCCTCATGGTGCTCACCGGCGCGCCCTTCGCCCCGACCGCGGTGTTCGTGTCGGTGGCGGCGGCGGCTCTGACCGCGCTGGTGTTCTTCCGGATCCTGCGCCGGTTCCTGCCGGAGGGGTCAGCCCTGTTCGGCGTCGTGCTCCTCTGTGTCGCGCCGCTCTCGCCGCTCCTGCAGGTCGCGTACGCCGAGTCGCTGTTCCTGCTGCTGCTCGCGGTCGCCCTGCTGCTCCTGCTCCGGCGGCAGTACTGGCTGATGCTCGCCGCGCTGGCCGTCGCCTCGTTCACGAGACCCGGCGTCGTCGCGTTCGGCCTGGCGCTCGCGCTGCACTGGGGCCACCGGTGGCTGACCAGGAGCAGCGAGCCCTTCGACGTGAGAGAACGCGTGACCGTGGGCGTCGTCGCCGTGCTGACGGCGGTCCTCGGCTTCGCCTGGCCGATCGTCGCCGCGGTCGCGACCGGCCGCCTCGACGCCTACACCGCGACCGAGCTGTCCTGGCGCGCCGACTACATCGGCTACGGGCACCTGCTGCCGTTCACGTCATGGATCCAGGGGGCGAACTGGTGGTTGCCGGGCGGCTCCGGGCTGCTCTTCCTCGCCGTCGTCGTGGTGGGCTTCGGGCTCTTCCTCGTCTCACCGTGGGCCCGGCGGCTCCCCATCGACCTTCGGTTCTGGGTCGCGTCGTACGCGCTCTACCTCCTGGCCGTGTTCTTCCCGCAGTCGAGCACGTTCAGGGTGCTGATGCCGATGTTCCCGCTGCTCGGGGCACTGGCCGTGCCGAGGTCGCGGGTATGGCGGGTGAGTCTCGTGGTGATCGCGATCCTGCTGCAGTGGGTCTGGCTCTACTACTGCTGGTGGGTCGACGGCTACGACTGGACCCCGCCGTGACCTCCCGCGGCCTGAAATCACCCGCCGGGCAGACGCCGTCGTTTAGGGGCTGACGCACAAATCACGGATAATAGTCATGAGCATTCCGCGAAAGGGGACTATCTGATGGCAGCCATGAAGCCGAGGACCGGCGACGGACCAATGGAGGCCGTGAAGGAGGGGCGGCTCATCATCGTGCGCGTTCCGCTCGAAGGCGGCGGCCGCCTCGTGGTTTCGGTCAACGATGACGAAGCCAAAGAGCTGCACGACGCGCTCGCGGGTGTGGTCTCCGCAGCCTCCTGACGACCCGACCGAGACGCCCCGCCCCGCGCATCACGCGCTGGGGAGGGGCGTTTCGCTTGTCTCGCTCCGCTGGGCGTCTCGCATGGCTCGCTCCGCAGGGCGTCTCGCATCACGCAGGGCGTCTCGTCATGGCTTGACGCGGTGCGTGAGGCGAGACGCGCTATGTGGCGCGCTCAGCGCTTGACGAGCTGCGCTCAGCGCTTGACGAGCTGCAGGAGCCCATCGCCGGCGGTCGCGAGCGCGCTGATCACGGCGGGCGACGTCGACACCTCGGTCAGGAGCGACCGGTAGCCGGTCGTGATCGGCTCTCGCGCCGCCGGATTGGCGACCCGGCCGTTCACCAGGGCATGGGCGACGAGCACCACGCCGCCGGTGCGAGCCAGCCGGAGCCCGTGCTCGACGTACTCGATGACGCCCTCGGGGTCGGCGTCCACCAGGACGACGTCGTAGGAGTTCTCGTTCATCCGCGGCAGCACGTCGGACGCCCGCCCCGTGATGAGGCGGACGCGGTTCGCCGGCACCGCGGCCAGGGCGAAGCTCTCGCGCGCGGCCTGCTGGTGATCGACCTCGACATCGATCGAGGTGAGAGTGGCGTTCGGGGAGCCGGCCAGGAGCCAGAGACCGGACACGCCGAGCCCCGTGCCGATCTCGATGATGTTCTGGGCGCCGAGGAGAGCTGTGGTGACGGCGAGCTGTGCTCCCACGCCGGGCGACACCGTCTCGACACCCGCCTCCAGCGAATGCTGGCGGGCGAGACCGATGGCGTCGCTCTCGGTGACCAGTTCTTCGGCGAACTTCCAACTGGACTCTCTGTGTGGCACTCGTACTCCTCGTCGGTCAACTCTAGGGCCCGTTTCCGGCTCGGACCGGTTAGTCTTCTCACGTGTTCCAGAACTTCGACAAGCTCTTCGTGATCGCGCTGATCGCGGTCTTGTTGCTGGGCCCGGCGAGGCTGCCGATCTACGCCCAGAAACTGGCTCAGCTCGTCAAGACCGTCCGCGGCATGGCCGACACCGCTCGCGACCGCATGCGCGACGAGATGGGCGACGAGTTCTCCGACGTCGACTGGCAGAAGCTCGACCCCCGCCAGTACGACCCGCGCCGCATCATCCGCGACGCCCTGCTCGAAGAGCCCACCACCGCGATCACGACGCCGGCGTCCGCGAGTGCCGAGGCCTCCGCGGCTGCGGCCGTGACCGCCGGTCTCCCGGCTGCTCGCCAGCGAGTGGCCGTCGTGCCTCTCGCCGCGGGCGAGGCTCCTCCCTACGACAACGAGGCCACCTAGCCGCAGGCCGAGCGCTGAGCGGTCGCTGCGCCGAACGGCCGTGCGCCGCCGTCCGACGGCAGCTCACGCCGTCCCGTGCAGCGCGGCGACCCGCGACGCCTCGGCACGCAGCGCATCCACCACGCGCCGCACGCTCGGCCGCTCCGCGCGATCCGGCCGCAGCAGCACCGACAGGTGGCGCACAGCCCGCATGCCCTCGAGCGGCAGCAGGACCATGTCATCGCGCACGCCGGTCGACGTGAACCTCGGCAGCACGGCGATGCCGAGGCCCGCGCCGACCAGGGCCTCGGTGATGCGGGTGTCGCTGAAGCGCTGCGTGATCCTGGGCGCCGTTCCTGTCTTGCGCTCGATCTCGCGGTAGACCCAGTCGTACGGGTAGCCCGCGGGCACGCCGATCCAGCTCTCGCCCTCGAGGTCCTCCAGCGCGAGGGATGCCCGGCCAGCCAGACGGTGGTCGGCGGGCAGGGCGATGTCGAGCGGCTCGCGCAGGAGCGGCACCGTCGTCAGGCCGCGTCCGCGCCAGCTCCGGGCGCCGTCGGGGGAGTGGGCCACGACGACGTCGTAGTCGCCGGTGAGGTCGGCGAAGAGAAGCGTCGCAGGATCGTGGTCGGTCGCGCGGACGACGAGGCCGGGAGTCTCCGAGATGGTCCGGAGGAGCCCCGGCAGCAGCATCTGTCCGGCTGTCGGGAAGACCGCCAGGGTGACCTCGCCCTGCGGAGCGACGACGAAGTCGTCCCAGACAGCCTGGGCCCGCTCGAGGGCGACGGCGACGTCGGTGGCCGTCTGCGCCAGGACGCGGCCCGAGCCCGTGAGCACGAGGCCGCGGCCGACGCGCTCGGTGAGGCGCGTGCCGGCCTCCTTCTCGAGCACCTTGAGCTGCTGCGAGACGGCCGACGGCGTGCGGTGCGTGGCCTTCGCCACGGCGGCGATGCTGCCCCGCTCGGCCAGTTCGCGGAGCAGCTCGAGTCGTTTGACATCCATGTAGAAAAACTACAGGGTCAGCCAAGAAAAGATCGATTGTGCTTCTCTATTGCAGCCCACATCATAGATATATCAACCACAACCCACCAGAGAAACAGGCAGTCATGTTCATCGGACTCGGAGTCCTCGCGGTCGCGTCGATCGCAGCCATCACCGGCACGGTCATCAGCACCGCTCGCGACGGTTACCACCGTCAGCCCACGCGCTCGTTCGACTGAGCGCCCCCGCCTGCTCGCCTCGCAGTCCGCTGACGGGGCTCGAGCTCGCGACACCCGGTTCGGCCCGAGACACGCAGTGATGCGCGTGTCTCGGGCCGAACTGCGTTTCGCGGCTGTTGCTGTTCGCGGGCTGTTGCTGCTCGCGGGGCCTTTGCTGCTGGCGTCCCTCTGCTGCTCGCGGCCGGCGGCGCCTCCCCGCCGGTGACACGCAGTCCGGCTCGAGACGCGCAGTCCGGCTCGAGACACGCGATACAACCGGCGCTGCGAGCCGGAATGCGCGTCACGAGCCGGGCGCACGCAGCGACCCAGGCCGGCTAGCCGACGCTGAGGCCGAGCTTCCGGCCCGCCAGGCCCCGCTCACGCACGGCGAGCCGCGCGGCGAGAGCCTCGATCGCGACGGCCGCAGGATCCGCGGGCGCACCCTCGACCACCGGCACACCGCTGTCGCCGCCCTGGCGCAACCCCATGCTCAGCGGGACGCTCGCGAGCAGCTCGACCCGGGCATCCTGCCCTCGGGAGAGGCGCCTGGCCGTCTCGGCCCCGCCGCCCGAGCCGAAGAGCTCGAGGACCGAGCCGTCGGGCTGCACGAGCCCCGCCATGTTCTCGACGACGCCGAGGATCGTCTGACCGGTCTGCCGGGCGACGAGGCCCGAGCGCTCGGCGACGTCGGCGGCCGCCGGCTGGGGCGTGGTGACGACCAGCACCTCGGCGTGGGGGAGCAGCTGCCCGACCGAGATGGCGACGTCGCCGGTTCCGGGCGGCAGGTCGAGCAGCAGCACGTCGAGGTCGCCGAAGTAGACGTCGGTCAGGAACTGCTGGATGGTCCGGTGCAGCATCGGTCCCCGCCAGGCGACGGCGGTCGAGGTGTCGTCGACGAACATCCCGATCGAGATGACCTTCACCCCGTGAGCGACCGGCGGCAGGATCATGTCGTCGACCTGCGTCGGCTTCACGGCGGCTCCCGCCGAGTCGACGAGGCCGAGCAGCCCCGGGATCGAGAACCCGTAGACGTCGGCGTCGACGACGCCGACCGCCAGGCCTCGGCGCGCGAGTGCGACGGCGAGATTGGCCGTCACGGTCGACTTGCCCACCCCGCCCTTGCCGCTCGTGACCGCGTACACGCGCGTCAGCGAGTCGGGGCCGAACGGCATGGCCCGCTTCGCGCGCCCGCCCCTCAGCTTGGAGGTGAGGGCGGCGCGCTCCTCGCGCGTCATCACCGAGACGCGCACGTCGGCCGCCGACACCCCGTCGACACCGAGCGTCGCCTCGCGGACGTCGCGCTCGATCGTGTCGGCGGCGGGGCAGCCCACGATCGTGAGCTTCACGTCGACGCTGGCCACGCCATCCTGCGCCACCCTCACCTCACCGACCATGTCGAGCTCGGTGATGGGCTTGCGGATCTCGGGGTCGATCACGCGCTCGAGAGCGCGCCGCACCCGAGCGGCCAGAGCGGCCGTCTCGGGAGCGTCAGTCACGCTTCAGGCCCCGGGCGACGGTCTCGGAGGCGGAGCGGTCTTCGCGGCGGTCGATCTCTTCGAGCAGTGACCGGAGCTCGTCTCGGATGAAGTCCTTCGAGGCCATGTCCTTGATCGCGAGCCGCAGGGCCACGACCTCGCGGGCGAGGTACTCGGTGTCGGCGAGGTTGCGCTCGGCGCGCTGGCGATCCTGCTCCACCTGCACGCGGTCGCGGTCGTCCTGACGGTTCTGCGCGAGCAGGATCAGGGGCGCGGCGTACGAGGCCTGGAGGGAGAGCACCAGCGTCAGGGCCGTGAAGCCGTTCGCCGACGAGTCGAAGCGCAGGAACGCCGGAAGAGACGTGTTCCAGAAGATCCAGAGCAGACAGAACAGCGTCAGCGCGATCAGGAAGTAGGGGGTGCCCATGCCGCGGGCGATGGCCTCGGTGGCCCGCCCGAAGCTGTCGCGACTCTGTCGGCCGCGGCCCGGGAGGACGCGGACGCGGAGGCCCTTGGGTGAATCGAGACGGACGTCGCTGCGGCTATCGCGTGCCATTGGTCGTCCTCCTTCCGGTGCTTGTCACGGGGGTTCTTCTGAGCCGGGGCCGGGTTCTGCCGAGGGGCCCCTCGGGATCCTGGCTGCGCCAGTCGTCGGGGAGCACATGGTCGAGGACGTCGTCGATTGTCACCACCCCGACAAGTCGGTGGTTGTCGTCGACCACGGGGACGGAGACGAGGTTGTACCTCGCCATGACCCGGGTGACCTCGAGCGCCGAGGCGCCGACGTTGACCGGCTCGAGCTGCTGATCGATCAGCGTGCCGAGCCGCTCGTTCGGCGGATACCGGAGCATCCGCTGGAAGTGCACCATGCCGAGGAAGCGGCCGGTCGGCGGCTCGTAGGGCGGCAGGACGACGCAGACCGCGGCCCCGAGCGCAGGCGCGATCTCGTGGCGGCGGATCATCGCCAGGCCCTCGGCGACGGTCGCGTCGCCGGACACGATCACGGGCTCGGTGGTCATGAGACCGCCGGCGGTGTCGGAGTCGTAGCTCAGGAGCATCCGGACGTCTTCGGCCTCTTCGGGCTCCATGAGCTCGAGCAGGGCCTCGCCGCGCTCGTCGGAGAGCTGCGCGATGAGGTCGGCTGCGTCGTCGGGCTGCATCTGGTCGAGGACGTCGGCTGCGCGGCTGTCCTCGAGCCGGTTCAGGATGTGGACCTGCTCGTCTTCGGGCATCTCCTCGAGCACGTCGGCGAGACGGCCGTCGGACAGCTCGCCGGCGACCTCGAAGCGGCGCTCCTCCGAGAGGTCGAGGAGGGTGTTCGCGAGGTCGGCGGGCAGGAGGTCGGCGTATGCCGCGATGACGTGCTCGGCGCTCTGGGCCTCGCCGTCGGCGTCCTCCTCGCGGACGTCGCTCCAGGCGGCGAACACCGTCGCGCCCTTGCCGAACGGCGACGGGCTCGTCTTCGGCTTCCTGACGAAGACCTGCGAGACCTCCCAGTCGCCCTCGCCGACCTCGTCGATCGCGACGTCCTCGATCGTGGCGGCGGAGTTGTCGTGACGCAGGCGCACGCGCCGCCCGAGGAGCTCGGCGATGACGCGGACCTCGCCGCCGCGCTGCTCGAACCGGCGGAGCGTGACGGTGCCTGTGGTGATGATCTGACCCGAGCCGATGCTGGTCACGCGGCCGATGCTGACGAAGACGCGCCGTTTGCCCGGGACCTCGACGACGAAGCCGACGACGCGCGGGGACTCGGTCGAGCGGTAGACGATCAGGACATCGCGGACCTTGCCGACGCGATCGCCCGCGGGGTCGAAAACGGAGCACCCGGCCAGACGGGCGACGAAGACTCTCGTGGCGCTCACGGACCCAATTTAGCCTGTCGCGCTGAGCCCACCGTGTTTAATGTCCGAATGAGCAGCCAGACGCCTCTCGGCCGGCGGGGTCCGCAGTATCCGACCCTGCCGAGGGGCGACGTGCTCGGCACCTACGAGACCTACCCGGAGGCCCAGGCCGTCGTCGCGAAGCTCGCCCAGGGCGACTTCCCGGTCGCCCGCGTGTCGATCGTGGGCAACGACCTCAAGACCGTCGAGAGGGTGACGGGCGCGCTCAGCTACGGGCGCGTCGCGCTGGCCGGCGCCGTGAGCGGGCTGTGGCTCGGGGTGTTCCTCGGCATCGTCGTGACGCTCTTCGGCGACGGATCGTCGGGCTTCGGCCTGATCGTCGCGGCCGCGGTGATCGGAGCCGGGTTCGGCATGCTCTACGGGGTCGCGAGCTACGGCATCACCCGGAGGCGCCGCGACTTCACGTCGACGAACCAGGTGCTCGCGTCGAACTACCAGGTGATCGTCGAGTCGGAGTTCGCTGCGCGGGCGCAGGAGCTGCTCGCCCGGTCGTGAACCGGGTGCGGGTCGTATGCCCGGGCCCGGAGCTCGCAACAGCCTTCGCGACGGACGCCTGCGACCGGGTCAGACCCGGCGTGCCCGGAGCGTCACCACCCGGTCGGCCCGAGCGGCGAGCGACTCGTCGTGGGTCGCGACGACCGCCGCCATCCCGTCGGTCTCGACCATCGAGACGAGCAGCTCCAGGATCGCCGCGCCCGTGACGCTGTCGAGCTGGGCCGTCGGCTCGTCGGCGATGAGGACCTCGGGGCGCCCGGCGATGGCGCGGGCGATCCCGACCCGCTGCTGCTGACCGCCCGACAGCTCCTCGGGGCGCTGCGCCGCATGCTCGGAGAGCCCGACGAGGTCGAGCACCTCCGCGACCCGGGCATCGCGCCGCCTTCCGGAGGTGCGGGAGATCCTGAGCGGGAGTTCCACGTTCTCGGCGGCGGTCAGCACCGACAGGAGCCCGAACGCCTGGAAGACGATGCCGAGCCGGTCGCGCCGCAGGTCGGCGAGGCGCTCGGGGCCGGCGAGGTCGAGGCGCTCGTCGCCGAGGAGCACCTCCCCGCGCGTGGGGCGGTCGAGCCCCGAGAGGAGGTTGAGCAGAGTCGACTTGCCCGAGCCCGACTGGCCGCGGACGACGACGAGCTCGCCCGGTGCGACCTCCAGAGACACGTCGTCCAGGACACGGACCGTCTCGCCCGCCGAGACGAAGTCGCGTCCGAGTCCGACAGCGCGCAGGATCGGGCCGCTCATGCCCGGCCCCCCTCTCCGGCCCCGCCCGCGTGCCTCGGCGCCCGCTCGGCCTCCCGGTCCTGCGAGTCGGCGTCGTCCGCCTGCTGCGCCGGCCGCACGGCCACGTGGTCGGACTGCAGCGAGAGCCGCACGCGGTCGTGGAGGCCGAGCGACTCCTGGAACGCCTGCGGGAGCTGGAGCCGGCCCACCCGGTCGATCACCGAGTACTCCTCGGCGGTCACGGCGCCGTCTTCTCCCGACCGGGACCGGACCACCTCGGTCGACGTGCGCCCGTCGCGGATCTGGATCGTGCGCTCGACGTGCTCGGCGACGGAGGCGTCGTGGGTCACGATCAGCGTCGTGACGCCGCTCTGGCGGTTGACCCGCTCCATCGCCTCCAGCACCTCCCCGCTCGTCTCCTCGTCGAGAGCGCCGGTCGGCTCGTCGGCGAGGAGGACGGTCGGCCGGTTCGCCATCGCCACCGCCAGGGCCACGCGCTGCTGTTGACCGCCGGAGAGCTCGGACGGGAAGCGGTCGCGGAGCTCCGGAACGCCGACGAGCTCGAGCACCTCGGCGACGCGGTCCGCGCGGCCGGTGCCGACGCGGCTGGCGCCGTCGCGGCGGCGAGAGCCCCCGGAGACGGCGAGCACGGCCGCGACGTTCTGTGCCGCGGTGAGGAACGGCAGCAGGTTGCGCGCCGTCTGCTGCCAGACGAAGCCGACGCGGCTGCGGTGGAAGGCCGTGCGCTGCCGGACGGTCAAGCCGGCGAGATCCTGCCCGGCCACCACGGCCCGCCCCGCGCTCGGCTCGTCGAGCCCCGAGAGGATCCCGAGGAGCGTGGACTTGCCGCTCCCCGAGGCGCCGACCAGCGCCACCATCTCGCCGCGCTCCACCCGCAGGTCGAGGCCCTGCAGCGCCTGGACCTCGACGTCGCGCGACCGGTAGATCCGCACGAGGTCGGAGCAGAGGATGTCGGGTTCCGGGCGGACGCCGAGCGGCGGTCTCGCTGTGCCTGTGGTCATTCTGAGCCTTCCGGGCGGTGGGATCCTGGGGCGAGGGGACGGGAGAGGGCGACGGCGACGGCCGAGACGGCCGCGGTGGCGGCGAGCCCGGCGAGCACGAGCAGGGGCAGGATCACGGGATCGAGGTGGATCGCGGGCCGGGCCTGGGCCCCCGTGAACGACCTCAGGTCGGCTGAGGGCAGCACGAGCGCGACCATCAGGGCCGCTACGACGCAGCCGGCGGCGAGGGCCGTCGCGCCGAGAGGTGCCGTCTCCGCGAGGACCAGGCGACGCCGCTGGCTGCGCGACATGCCGAGGAGGGTGAGGAGGTCGATCCTGCGCCGTCTCTCGGCGGTCTCGAGGACGGTGGCCGCCAGCAGCGACAGGAGTCCGAACGACGCGGCGAGGACGGCGGCCTCGACGGCGATCCGCTGAAGTCCCGGGACGAGCGGGTTCTCGGAGAGCTCCGCCTCGACCTGGTCGACAGTGCTGACCGCGATCCCGCCGCCGAGCAGACGGCGGACGCCCGCGGCTGCGGCCCGGGAGTCGGCGCCCTGGTCGAGGCGGAGGAGGGTGCGGTCGGGGGCGTCGTTGTCGACCCCGAGCGACGACGCCCGGGACTCGGAGACGACGAGCCAGAGGTCGGTGTCGGGGAGGAGCCCGAGCGGAGCCCGCGACACCTCGACCGGCTCGAGCCGCTGCCCCTCGATCGTGCCGCCCGTCTGAGCGAGACGGTCGGCGAGGTCTCCCGAGAGGACGACGGGCGTGCCGCGGGCGGCCGAGCGGCCGAGCGCCGCGGGGAGCGGGACGGCGCCGGGCACCCCGGCCTGGACGCGACGGAGCGACGCAGGATCGACGACGACCGCCGTGGCGAGGACGGTGGCCGTCCCGGCCTTGATCTGCACCTGCGCCGTGTCGCTCACGAAGGCCGTGTGCGCTTCACCCGGCACCGTGTCGAAGGGGATCTCCGTCGTGAAGTCGAGGGGGCTCGTCACCGCGGAGACGTCGGCGCCCACCCGCGCGTGGGCCGCCTCGTCGAGACCGTGGGAGAGCGTCGAGCCGAGGACGCTGCAGAAGAGCGCGACCGCGATGCCGATCGTCGCGGCGAACAGCGGCGCCGCCGTGCCCGTCCGGTTGCGTCGGGCCAGAGCCAGGCCGGTCGCGAGTGACGGGCCGCGTCGCCGCTTGGCGCGAGCGCGGGCGGCGTCGAGGAGGGGTCCGAGCAGTCGGAGCGCGACGATGCAGCCGGTGAGCCCCAGGAGGACGGGGAGCGCCGCGGGGACGGGGTCGAGCCCCGCGCCCGGAGGTGCCTCGCCGATGCCGCGCCGAGCGACCACGAGAGCGGAGACGACCGTCAGGAGCACGGTGCCCGCTTCGACGAGCGATCGTAGGGGGACGCGCCCTTCCCGCCGGACGAGCCGGGGCAGGGACAGGCCGAAGACCACGACGGGCAGCAGGGCGACCGCGAGCACCACGGCTGCGAAGAGCGATTCGGAGGGACCGGAGCCGGCGACGAACCGCGCCGCGACGCTGCCGAGGAGACCGCCGACGATCGCCCCCGGCACCGCTGCGACGCTGGCGAAGAGCATCACGCGGAGGCGCAGCCAGCCCGGGCCGGCACCGCGCGCGCCGATCAGCTCGAGCGCCGAGCGCGCCCTGGTCACGACGAGGCGGGCGAGCAGGATCTCGAGGGCGAGCGCCGCGCCGAGGGGACCCGCGAGCACGGAGTCGGAGAGCGACGAGGCCGTGGCGAGGCGCGCCTGGGCGTCGGCGACGACGTCGGGGAGCCGCGTGGAGAAGGGGAGCGGGGCGTCTCCCGCCGACGGCACGGAGTGACGCACCGACGAGAAGCGACGCACCTGGGTCGCGATCGTGGCCGCATTCGCAGGATCGAGCCCGCTCGACCGGATCGGGAACCACGCCTGGGTCTGGAGATCGCCCTGGTAGCCCGCCTGCGGCAGCGCCTGGAGCGCGGGATAGCCCGCGCCCGCGACGACTCCGGTGGCCACAGGTGTCGGCGGCCCCTTCGAGGCCGCCCGGTAGGTCACGGAGAGCACGCCGAAGGAGTGCCCCCAGAAGTCGTCGGACCGATCACGCGGCACGAAGATGCCGGTCAGTCTCGCGCGGGCGGTTCCGCCGTCGGACGTCGTCATCTCGTGCACGGCACCGACCCTCCACCGGAGGACGTCGGCCGAGCTCCTCGTGAGCATCAGGGGGATCGTGTCGCCGGGAACGGTCACCGCGGTGGGGGCGGACCCCTGCACGATCCGGACGCGGCTCGCGAAACCCGGGCCGGACGTGAGCGAGAGCGCGCTCCCGAGGAGTCCTCCGGGAAACTGGACGAGGTCCATCGAGGAGGTCGTCGCGGCGTACTCGGCCGGGCCCGTGGCCCGGCGGAGCGGACTCGGCAGCGATGCCCGGACGGAGGCGAGCTCGCTGTCGAAGGCGCCCCAGACCTCTTCGTCGGCAGCATCGAGTCTCCGGCCCGAGCTCGTGCCGGCGTCTCCCGCCGTCGGCGCCGTCCCGACGGCCGGACCCCCGGGGAATGTCGTCGTGAGGTCGCGCTCGACCGCGGTGGCCCGCGTCACGTCGTAGTCGAGGCCTGCTGCGAGCAGCGCCGAGGTCACCTGCGGCGTGACGATGCCGGCAGCGGCGAGGAGGAGGCTCAGGAGCGCGATGCCGAGGGCCGAGGAGACGTGGGCGCGGAGAGTGCGGAGGGCGAGGGCGGCGCCGCTGATCCTGCGCCCCCGGGGTGCGCGTCGGCCGGGCTTCGGTGAGTTCATCGGTCACGCCCTCTCACGAGAGCCGTGGCCGCTCGTCGGGCGGTCCCGCGGGCTGCGACGGCCAGGACGACCAGGACGGCCGCTGTGGTCGCGGCTCCGAAGAGGGCCCAGGAGAGCGGATCGAAGACCGGCGGCGAGACCAGCAGAGCCGACGCGCCCGGCGACGCGGCCACTCCGAAGCGGGCTCCGACGGATCCGACGACGACGAGCCCGACGACGACACCCCCGAGGAGCCCGAGAGTCACTGCGACGCCGAGCTCCGAGGCGCGCAGGGCCCCCTGACGGGTGGGGGAGACTCCGAGCGCGCGGAGGACCGCCGCCTCGTCGCGTCGGCTGCGAGCCAGGCCGGCGGCAGCGGCCGACAGGATGACGAGAGCGAGGCACGCCGCGACGATCGCGGCCGACCACAGGGCCGAAGACGCGGCGTCGACGACAGCGGCAGTCGACGCGGATGCTCGCGTCGTGACCTCGACCGAATGATCGGAGGCGCGGGCGGCGAGCCCCGGCAGGGCGTCCGGCCGAGCCGTCGTCACCCACACGTCGTCCGCCTGGGGAACGGCCGTCCCGTCGAGCACGGCCTGCTGCGTGAGAGCCACGAGATCGACGGCGAGGGCCTCGCGCGAGCCGGACCCGGGGATCCGGTCGACCACTCCCGCCACCACGGCAGGGGTCGACTGCGCCGTCGAGGCGAGCACCGCGTCGATTCTCGAGCCGCGACGGAGCCCGAGGGCGTCGGCCGCGCCGTTCGACACGACGACGCGGAGGGGCGCGTCGGCATCGCCGAGCGCTGCTGCCCGCGAACCGACGGCGAGACGGCGGGGCGGGGCGTCGGAGTCGAGTCGGGCCTCGACGCTGCCCGCGAGCGAGACGCCCCGGGCCGCACCGTCGCCGACGTCGCTCGAGGCCCGGAGACCGCTCACCCGCAGCACCGACCGCTTGGAGCCGTCGGCGACCCGGAACGTCGGCTCGACGGCGACGAGGCGCCAGGCGCCCGCGCCGGCGGGCAGGACGGCGTGGAGGGAGGCGGACCCTCCGAGGGTGAGATCGGTGCCGCTCGTGACTGCGCCGCCTGAGGCCCCGTCACCGGTCCGGAGGGGGACGGCGATCGTGGCGCCCTGCGCATCGCTCAGCCAGGCGACCAGCGAGACGGTGGCGCCCGACGAGGAGCCCTCGATCGTCGTCGGGGAATCCGTCGAGGCTCGCAGGGAGAGCTGCCGCGTGCCCGCCGGCAGCCGGACGCCGACGGGCTCGTCGCCGGCGAGGAGGGCTGCGATGCTCGTCGGGAAGGCGGTCTCGGGGAGGGCCACGACCGAGACCGTCGACCCGCCGAGCGCCGCGGTGTCGTCCAGGGCGGTGACAACGTGCCCGACACCCGACAGACCCGCGATCGGTGGCGCTGTGACGGCGGTCGACCCGGGAGTCACCGAGCCGCTCACCCCGGAGTGCACCCGGGCGTCGGCACCGAGGACGATGCTGCCCGCCTGCTCGTCGACGGACGCCGCGGTCGCCGCGAACGCGGAGGCGAAGCCGCCCGCGGCCGACACGAGAGCGAGCGCGAGGATCGGTGCCACGAAGGCCGAGTGGCGTCTCGACAGCTGCCGCGCCACCCAAGCGGAGCGCCACCCCTTCCGCCGGGCACTGCGCCTCGCGGCCAGGGCGCTCAGCGGTCGCGTCGCCACGGCTGCCACGAGGCCCCCGGCGAGCAGCAGCAGGACCGGGCTCAACGCTGCGAGCGGGTCGGCGTGGATCCCGTCGATCAGCGGCGAGCCGTACAGGACCACCCGCCACGTCGCGAGCGCGGCGAGGACCACCGCTGCCAGCGCCGCGAGGGTCAGGCTCGCGATGCCCGCACGACGGCCGACGATCGACGCGCGCCCCGCGACCAGGGCGACGACCGCGCTGACGACGGTCGCGCCTCCGACGACGACCCCCGCGACGAGCAGAGCGAAGCCCGCGGACGGCACCGACGCAGGATCGACGAGCCGCAGGGCGACCGCGGCCCCGCCGACTCCCATGACCGCCGCGGGGAGAGCCAGGACCGCCGTCTCGACCGTCGTCGCGGCGACGAGCTGTGCGGTGGACGCTCCGCGCGCTCGCAGGAGATCCGACTCGGGAGTGCGAGACGCTGCCAGGAGTGCGGCCAGCTGCAGCGTCGCGACGAGTCCGAGAGCTGCGACGAGGGCGAGTGCGACGTCGACCAGGGCCGCCGTCACGGCCTCGGCCGCCGACAGGGCGTCGAGCGTGTCGGACAGTCGGCCCGACGTGGTCGTCGCCTCTCGTGACGTGATCCGAGCGTCGGGCAGGGCGGCGTCGACGCGGGCGGCCGCCTGCTGGACCGCCTGCAGGTGCGCTCTGTCCACTCCACGCGGGAGGACCTCGATCGTCCACGAGTGGTCGACGTCGAGGGTGTCCGCGAGGTGATCGAGGGAGGCGGGCGTCACGAGGAACGGGCCAGCCGCAGTGCCGTCCCGCCCCGAGGCCGTCAGGGGATCGCCGAACCAGCGTGCGCCCGCGGGCTCGTCCGCCGACCAGGTGCCGACCATCCGGACGGTGACGGGAGAGGACGTGGTCCCGATCCGGAGGGTGTCTCCGATGCGGAGCCCGAGCTCGCGCGCCGCCTGCTCCTGCACGGCCGCGGGAGTCGGGGACGCCCCTCCGGGGGCGGCACTCGGCCAGTCGCCGCTGACGAGCCGGAGACCGCGGTGAGTCGACAGAGCCGCGACCACGACCTCGTCGGCCGCACTCGTCCCTTTCGGCTCTGCAGCCTGGGGCGCCGCTCCGCCCGACAGCAGCTGAGCGGGCGCGGCCCGACCCGCCGACGACACCTCGACGGTGCCGGCCGGGAAGAGCGACGTCAGACGAGCACGCCCGCGCGCCTCGACGGAGGCGGACCCGCTCGCCGTCTCGACCACCTGGAGTGCTCGGGCCACCGGCGGCTGCGCCTCGAGGAAGCCCGCGGCACCGGCGTCGGTGGAGGCTCCGGCGAGCCCCGACAGCACGATCAGCGAGGCCGCGACGACGACGAGCACCCCGGCGAGGGCAGCGAGCAGACCGCGCTGACGGCGGGCCCGCCGTCGGAGCAGCGTGCCCGTGCCGAGGCCGAGGCTGCCGCGGGCAGCGCCTCCGGCACCGGCACCGGCACCGGCACCGCGGGCGCCGTTACCGCCGCCCGCACCGGCGCCGCCGGTACCGCGGGCACCGGCACCCCCGCCCGCCAGTGCTCGCCCGCCCGTCCGGCGTCGCTGTGCATCGCTTGAAATGATCGCCCCCCTGGCCGATACGCGTGGACCCGCCGCCCGCACCACCCGTCGTGGCGAAGGAGGGGTGGCCGTCGACGCCGGCCCTCAAGGGCCGGTCGTCGTGGTTGCCGAGCTTACTTCTGCACGGCCACCCACGCCTCGACATCGGCGACGGTGCGCGGAATGGCGATCGACAGGTTCTCCGCCCCGTCGGCGGTGACCAGGATGTCGTCCTCGATCCGGACGCCGATCCCGCGGAACGCCTCGGGCACCGTCAGGTCGTCGGGCTGGAAGTAGAGGCCGGGCTCGATGGTGAACACCATGCCCGGCTCGAGGACGCCGTCGAGGTACAGGTCGCGTCGGGCCGCCGCGCAGTCGTGCACGTCGATGCCGAGGTGGTGGCTGGTGCCGTGGACCATGTAGCGCCGGTGGTACTGCTGCTCGGGCTGGATGGACTCGGCCGCGCTGACCGGGAGGAAGCCCCACTCGGCGGTCTTCTCGGCGATCACGGCCATCGCGGTGGCGTGGATCTCGCGGAAGCGGATGCCGGGCCTGACGATCGCGAAGGCGGCGTCGGCAGCCTCCAGGACGGCCTCGTAGACGAGCCGCTGCACGTCGGAGAAGGTGCCGGAGATCGGCAGGGTGCGGGTGATGTCGGCCGTGTAGAGGCTCTCGAGCTCGATGCCGGCGTCGATCAGGATGAGGTCGCCCGGGGCCACGACGCCGTCGTTCGTCGTCCAGTGCAGGATGCACGCGTGCGGGCCGGACGCCGCGATCGTGTCGTAGCCGACCGTGTTGCCGTCGGCCCGTGCCCTTCGGTTGAAGGTGCCCTCGACGAGCCGCTCGCCGCGACGGTGCGCGACGACCTCGGGGAGGTCGTCGATGATGTCGTCGAAGCCGCGTTTCGTCGCCGCGACCGCAGCGCGCATCTGCGCGATCTCGTAGTCGTCCTTGACGAGGCGGAGCTCACTGAGGTCGCGCGACAGGACGTCGAGACTGGCAGCGCGGTCGGCGACCGTGTCGACGGTCTCGACCGTGTCGACGGTCTTGTCGGTCGCGCCGGTCGGCAGCGCGTCGAGACGGCGCGTGAGATCGGGATCGGCCTCGCGGACGACCAGCGTGTCGTCGTCGCTCTCGGCAGACCCGGCTGCGGCGATGACGGCGTCGAGGTCGGCGAGATCGCGGGTCGCCAGAGCGAGATCGGTGCCGACCTGCGCCAATGACGGACGCGGCCCGATCCAGAACTCGCCGATCTCGGGGTTCGCGTAGAACTCGTCGGAGTCACGACCCGCGCTGGCCCGGAAGTAGAGGGTCGCCTCGTGGCCGTCGGCGGTGGGCTCGAGCACCAGGACGGACCCGGGAACCGTGTCGGCGCCCCAGCCGGTCAGGTGGGAGAAGGCGGAGTGGGCGCGGAACGGGTAGTCGGTGTCGTTCGACCGCACCTTGGCCTGGCCCGCGGGGACGATCAGCCTCGTGCCCGGGTGCGCGGCACTGATCGCGGCACGGCGGCGAGCGGCGAAGGCCGACTGCTCGCGAGCGGGCACCTCCTCGTCCGGGCGCTCGGCCCACTGCGACGAGATGTACTGCTTGAACGTGTCGGAGCCCGGCGTGGTCGAGCGGTTGGTGGTGGCTCGCGGTGCCTTCTGATCTGCCATGTGACCCATTATGAGGCCGGGAGTCGGCGGAGGAGCGGGGTCCGTGGCGGGCTGTGGAGAAGTCGATCCTGCGCTGGCGGTGGGGAGGACGCGATCCTGCGCACCCTGCGCCCGGGACGGCTAGTCGCTGGCGCGAGGGGTCAGCTGCGCCACGATGGGCCGGTGGTCGCTTCCCGCCGAGTCCTGGTTGGTGATCACCTTGAAGCCCGTGACGGTGTAGTCGGACGTGTTCATCACGTGGTCGATCGGAGTCGCCAGGAGTTCCGGGACGTTCGTCGGCCAGGTGCCCACGCCGGCGTTGCTGGTCA
>NZ_BAABAU010000002.1 GCF_039537585.1 Frondihabitans peucedani | reverse complement strand
CGGTCAGGTTCAGGCCCGACCCGTCGTGCTCGAGGAGGCCCTGGACGTAGGGGCGGTAGTCGCCCTTGGGGGACCAGTACACGACCGAGCCGCCCGTGATGGGGAACTTGATGGTGCCGTCGGCGAGCGTCGCCGAGCCGTCAGTCGAGGGGGTCAGGCCGAGGCTCTTCAGCGCGGCGAGGAAGTTGCTGTCGAGAGCGACTCCGGTGTCACCGCCGAAGATCTCGGGGACCGCGGCGACGGGCGCCGGGATCTTCGCCGACGAGGCGGCGAGGTGGACGGAGGGGGCTGCGTTGGCGGCGGTGCCGATTCCGGCAGCACCGGCGATGAGGAGACCGGCGGCGGCGAAGCTGATACCGGCTTTGGAGATCTTGCGCATGAGCTGTTCCTTTGTTGGACGTTACGAGAACGTCTCATCGACGTCCGTTGGGTTTTCACCCGATGTGATGTGTTCGGCGCACCACGAAGGAAGGTTTGCTAGTGGAGTCGGTCGTGACCGTTTCGAGACTTTGGGCGTGCTGACGACGCTGCTGAAGGCCAAGCCTTGTCAGTCGTGAAGCCGAGGGTCGCCATGGCATGAATTGAGTCGAGTGCGGGTGAGAGTGCCGTCAGCGGGGGAGCCGCCAAGGGGGTTTGCTTCCTACGCAATGACGGGAGCTTCAAACTGCTCAGGTCAGTCGCTGTCGGTGGTGAGGCCGAGGGTCGTCATGGCGGCTTGGACGGGGTCGAGTGCGGGAGAGAGGGGTACGGTCGCGATGCCGGTCAGGAGTGGGCTGCGGACGCCGTCGGACGGTTGTTCGAAGACGGTCCAGAGTTCCTGGTCAGCCCCGAAGCGGGAGAGAAATCGGATGCCGTCGATGAGAGGAGTGCCCTCCTTGGTGGTCAACCGGTAGAGGCGTTCTCCAACCGCTTGGGTGAGAGGTCGGACATCCGCGTTCTGCAGAGCGGAGCCATCAAAGTCTGAAAGCCCTAGAGCTGCGGTTGCTCGAGGTTGGAATTCGGGCCACAGTGCAGCGACCGTTTCGGAGTGAGCGATGTCGCAGAAGCTCCCCGCAAAGGTTGCGGAGGTAAGCATGCGAGGTTCGAACCACTCCTCGGGTACCAGGCCCGCCGGAGACGTCGAGTAGAGCGCCGTGTCGGTCTCCTCGATGGCAATGCTGTCCATTCCCGCGACAAGTTGCGGGTCCGGTCGGAAGCGAGCAAGGACTTCCAAGAGTGCGCCTTCGGCGCGGGTAGCAGCGTATGTCGTGCGGTAAGTGTGAGGAACCGGGGCGTCCCACCGCCCAGAAAATGTGCCGGTGCTTCCGTCGGCGTATTTCCAGTCGGGCCAGTCCCAGGGGGATGGCTTCCGTCCTACCCGCCACACTGGTGCGGCCGCGCGGACGATGCGGAGCCTGTCGGTGGGGATCATCCGTTCGCGGCGAAAGCCTGCGCTGCGGCAATGACGCGGGGGTCGGCGCCGTCGGTCTCGAGAATGAACCGCGCCGGAGAGACATCGTCCAGTTGCGGGTTCATCCCTTGGAACCAGGCCTGCACTACGCGTGGGCGGTCCCGCTCGAGCAGGAGCTTGGTGACCCGAAATGCGACGCGGAGGCGCTGTTCCTGTCTCGGCTGGGGATTGCGGCCTTCTGCCCACTGCCGCACGGCGCGGGTCTCCTTCACTCCGGCTAGGTAGGCGACCAGCTGCGCACCGAGCAGGTTCCGCAACTCGTCGACGAGCTCGGGAACGTCTGTTCGCACCGATGCGGCGTACGCCGTCACTTCGATTGCAGCCATACCGTAATCCTATGTCGGATCCCACCCAGAATCACAGCTATGGTCCCGGCAGGACCGCTCAGGCGGATGAGAACACGACCCGGAGGAGCATCGCTCCAATGAGGGGGAACGGGTATTCGTGCAGCCGTGTGGAGTTCTTCCTCTGTGCGTAGAGAACCGCGGCCGGCCCGGGGGGAGGGCGCAGCCGCGGTCTCTGTGAAAGTACTTGCCTGGCCCCCGTCATTGTCCATCCTGGCGAGGGCGGTAGCCCCGGTCGTGGTTGGAAGTGGCCAAGCGGGAGTTCGAGGGAGAAGAGGGTGTGGTCATGCGCTGAACCTGACACCGATCAGCTGAGTCGACAAGTCCTCATAAGCGGCGACAAGACAGAGCAGGATCGTGGTCCCATACTCCGGGAACGCATGTCCTGCAGCCGCCGCGATGGCAGCTCGCCAACGGGGGGGGGGAGGAACATCTCTGTCGTCGCGTTGAGCTGCAAGTAAGGAGCAGCGAGGCGCCGGACGAGTCCGGCTTTGCGCAGCAAGGCAGGATCCCAACAGTCGCCTTCGTGATGCCGCTCGAGGGACTGGCGGCGCTGGCGCCCCTGTCGGTGGCAGGGGCGCCGCCGCGGCTCCGGGTCAGCGGGAGAGGAAGGCCACCACGACCCGGTTGAACTCATCTGCATCACTAACGTTCGCTCCGTGCGGGGCACCGTGAATCACGTGCAGCTCGGACCCGGCGATGGCCTCGTGCGTTCGCGCGCCCGACCCCTCGAACGGCACCGTGCCGTCACCGTCACCGTGGATGATCAGAGCCGGCACGGTGACTTTCGTGAGGTCTTCGCGGAAGTCGGTGTTTGCAAAGGAAGCCATTGCCTCGAGTGCCGCGCTCTTACTGGCCTGCTTGGCAAGCCGCAGAGCGTCCTGGCGTTCTTCTTCCGTGACTTTCAAGACGCCGTCGACGGAAAAGAACGAGGTGGTGAAGTCGTCGTAGAAAGCGTCTTCATCTTTTGTCAAGCCTGCTGTCATCTCGGCAGCGGCGTCCTTCGTCAGGGGACCATTCGGGTTGTCATCGGTCTTCATCAGGTACGGCGGAACGGCGGAGGCAAACACGACACTGCGCAGCCGCTCGACACCGTACTTGCTGAAATAGCGCGCTACTTCGCCGCCGCCCATCGAGAAGCCGACGAGGGTCACGTCGTTCAGGTCCAGCTCCTCGAGGACGCTGTGCAGGTCCTCGGTGAGGTGGTCGTAGTCGTAGCCGGTCTTTGGCTTGTCGCTCCGCCCGAAGCCACGCCGGTCGTAGGTGATCACTCGGTAACCGGCGTCTGCGAACACGTCGACCTGCTTGCTCCACGATTCACCGGACAGGGGCCACCCGTGGATGAGGACAACCGGGCGCCCGGTGCCGCCGGTGTCGTCGACGTGCAGGTTGGTGTCTTTGAAGAGTCCGTGGTGGGCGGTGATCTCGGTCATGGTGTTTCCCTTCCTCGGCCGCGTTTGCGACCTGCGTCTCTGTTCGTACTCGGTGACCCGGAGGACGGGTCGACACATCCGGAAAACGACCCAATCAGGTTTCTGCTTCGAGAAGCGCGACGCGACAGGCTCGCTGATCCAAGCATTTTCGAAGCCCGAACGCGCAATGCGATTCGCACCGAGCACTGTGGCTCGCTGCCCGCGGCAGAAACCGGCCCATATCCGATCGGCCCTTCGACGCAGAAGGCGTGGTCCTTTCGTCCACGACGACCTGCGTGCAGTCATTAGGGATCTGCCAGCGAAGTCGCTGAGCCCGTAAGCAACAGCCCAGGCAAGGGAAGGCCCTCCCTGAGGCTAAACCGAGCTGAGGCGGAGCGTCCTGACGCTTGATGCAATCCAACGGCTGCTGAATTCGAGACACAACAGCGATGGTCGGAGACAAGCAGGAGGTCTTCGTTTCAGCGGGGCCTGTCAGCCGATAATATTGATTATGTCAAGTAACACGTTTATGTCCCAGTCGAGGGATTTGGCTCGCTACTTCGAACAGGTCTGGACCGTGGCTATATCCAGACGTCACTCGTCATCCGGGTCCACCCGATTCAAGGCAGTAGCGAGGTCTTCCTCCGGCGGAAGAGCGGCTTGGATGCCTGGAGGGAGCAAGTCGTAGCTGGCAACTTCGATCGGGGTCTGCTGTGATCCGAGTGAGTAGCGGACGACAGCGTCGTTCTTGTTCGTCACGAGGAGCAACCCGACCGTCTCTGCGTGCTGGGGGCGGCGGAGCTTGTCATCGACCAACGCCACGTAGAAGCCCAACTGACCGAGGTTTTCGGGTTTGAATCTTCCTGTCTTCAGCTCGATGACGACATAGCGGAGCTGCTCGACGTGGAAGGACAGCAGGTCGACGAAGAGGTCGTCGCCCTCGACGTCGAAGTGAACTTGCCGGCCGACGAACGCGAAGCCGTCGCCGAGCTCGCGGAGCGTGTCGATGATCCGGTCGACAAGGGCCTGCTCAAGGCCGCGTTCCTTGACATCACCGTTGACGGCGAGGAAATCGAGAACGTAGGGGTCCCTTGTGATCTGCTGGGCGAGATCAGAATCTGTCCGGCCGAGGACTCGGTCGAAGTTCGACGGGGCCGCCTCGAACCTGGTGTGGGCCTGCGTCTTGATGTGGTGCTCGAGGACGTTCCGAGACCAACCATGGGCCAGTGCTTGGTCCGTGTACCAGGACCGGAGCGCCTGGTCGTTGAGACGATCCAGGAGGACGGTGACGTGACCCCATGGCAATTGCGCAACAGCCTGTTGCGCAGTTGCCGGATCCGGCCACGCTCCGGCGAGTGTCCGCATGTACGTCAGATTCCGTGGGGAGAAACCCTTCATGTCGGGGAACGCAGCGCGAAGATCTGCGGCAAGCCGAGCGATGACCTTCGCTCCCCACCCTTCCGCGGCCTGCCGTTCGGCGATCGTGTCGCCGATCCGCCAATACAGGCCCACCAGCTCGTTGTTCACGCGGCGTTGCGCGGTGAACCTCGCCGTGAGCACCTGGTCTTTGAGGGTCGCCAAAGTGGAGTCGTAGGACGATGGCACGGGGCTGGGTTAGACATCCCAAGCAGTCTGACGCAACCTGACGCCTCCGGCTTGGAGCGAATGTCATGACGCAACAGGCTGTTGCGTGATTGGAGAGACGAACCCAACTGCCTGAGGTTCCCCCGCAACGGGTGCTGCGCCTGCACTCACCCTGAGCCAGGCTGCCGCCGGCACCGGCCCCTTGCTGCCACGGGCGGGTACCGTCTGCGGAGTCGAAGGCGTTCACGACGTCTTCATTGGCCGGTGTTGCTTGCATCCCTGCCCGTGAAGCTTCTTGCAACAACATCGGCATCTTCAGAGGGGCACCGGTCTACTCGCGCCATTCCGGTGCCCCTCTTCTCCGCCTCAGAACTGCAAAGGGCTGAACTGCCCTCGACGGATTGCGTCGGCGGAGCGCGAGAGTTCGGAGAGCTCTTGCTGACTGCCCGGCACGTCGTTGCCGTCGCAACACCCTCCGCTCAGAGCAGAACTTGGTTGCACACTCCCCTGGCCATTGAACGGGGTCGGACATCATCAGTGGCGTCCCCGAGGTGCTTGCTGCGAAAGATGAAAGGCGCACTCCCTGACAAGTCCTCGACCTAGTCGAGCATCGCGGCTTCGACTTCCCGAATCCGACCCGGGGGAAGTGCTGCCTGGCGATCACCAGACCCGTCGATGCGCGTCAATCCATGTGCCTTGACTCCGAGATACAAGACACTTGTCTGATGGACATTCAGTCGGAGACCTTTCCTCCTCTAGAGCTGACGGCCTACGGGGGCGACCCAACAACCCCCTGGGCAATACCGAGAAGAACTGGCTAGAGGTCGAGATGGGCCTCTTGGAGTTCAGCATCCGTTAGCGACCGAGCATCCACGCGGCGCAGGATTGCCGCCCGAGCTCGCCTTTACCGGCTCGAGTGCGGTTGGCCTCTTCGCTAGCGTCGCGAGCCTGCTGACTTCGGGTGTCCCGCTGACCGTCTTCACCCATCGTCGTCGGCCGGTCCACCGAGCCTGATCGTCTTGGCTGATTCGGACGCGAAGCTCATCGATCGACGGCGAACACCACGGAGAGGCCTGCGAAAGAGATGGGGCGGAAAAGGCAACCCGAATGTCTCTTCCGCCCTCGTCCGTAACCCGAAACGGACGCCACCCTACTTAACGGTGATGACGACAGCCAACTCCTGAATAGCAACCTCTGGCCACAGGAATGAGGGGCCCGGCACGACACGAGGCAAAGCGCCTTGTCGCTCCTGCATTGCTGAAGAGAACCTATGAAACAGTAGGCCATGGTCGTCGGGGCGGGTCCTAGCTGCCGAGCCGAAGTAACGAGAAGGCAGCGGATCACTGCGTGGTCGTGACGTTCTTTTGAGGTGGCCTGTCTCGGCAGGCCCCTCGGGTGGGCCTGCCGAGAGAGGAACCGCCGGCCTTGTAGGGAGGCACGCGGCCACGGAGAGCAGAATTCGGGTTTTCTCTTCGTATTGCTGGTGGCTGACGCCACTCTACGGTCCCCCCTCCTGGGGACGCATAAGGCGATTGGCCCCACTTCGAGGGTCTAAGCGTTCGTCACGGTGCTGGCAGACGTCAAGCGCCATAATTAACGCCGCGGCTTGCACACCTGGGGTGTCGTCGGCGGGCATCCCGATCACAATCGGCGCCTCTTCACATGGCCCGCTACAGTGCCTCGTGATGAAAACCTGCATGACGTGGACGTTAGACGGTCAGCATTTCGAAGCATGTCAGTTTCACGACCGTGTCTCCCTGCACACGGGCAGAGATGAGCAGCGAGAGATCGTGGTGGTGGTGGCAAAGTCGACGTGGTCGACAAGAGTTGTCGGAGGGCGACGTTGGTTCTACTTTAACACCGGGTTGACAGTGGTCGCACCGGAGTTGATGGCTGCGCAGTTGAAGCGATGGTTCGCCGCCGTCGGCGCTATCGAGCTGTCGTAGGTGACCGGAGGACACTTCACTGGTGGTATCGGAGGCCGTTGCGGGTATCTGCACGCAGAGCAACCCCGCATGGCCATCCCGGTCATGACCATCTGACCGTGCTCCTTCGAGCAGATCCGGTCGCTACGCCCTGATTCCGCGGTCGGCGCTTTCTCGGCGATCCGGGGAGCAGTTCATGGTGGACGGCCCGCCGGTCTCATGACTGCTGAGGTAGACGGCCCGTGTCGGCGCGGTCAGGAAACCTCTTCGAGGAGGTGGTGCTCGGCGACGGCCTCGAGGGCGAGGACTTTGTATCCTTCCGATTTGAAGAACACGGTCATGCGGTCGGCCTCGTAGCTCATCACGGTGCCCTCGCCCCAGACGCGATGGCTCACATCTGCGTGGATCTGGAAGGGCACAGCATCCTGCCGGTCGGAACGCTCCTCGACACCCTGACCCGTGCCGGCCTCGACCCGGGCGCAGTTGTCACAGTTGCCGCACGATTCGGGAGTGTCCTCTCCGAAGTAGCCGAGGAGGAAGTGGCGCCGACGACTCGGGTGCTCGGCGAATGAGCGCATCATCTCGATCCGCGACTTCTCGACTCGATCACGTGTTTCGGCCACGTCCCTGGCCGAGGCGGCAGCGACCTCGGCAGTCATGGAGTCGACAGCGGAAAACCCTCTTCTGCTCTCGGAAAGGGCGCCTGCCTCGAGCAAGAGGTCGATGAGACGTGACACCGCGTTCTTTCCCAGGGAGAGTTGATCCTTGACAGCGGTGCGGCCGACGGGACGACCGGCAGCTTTGACAGTCGTGAAGACGGCTCGAAGGTCTGCCCTTCCCGGAAGCCCGGAAGCGAAGAAGGAACGAAGGGCGAGATCCTCAGGGCGGTAGTGCAGAGCCGCCGTGGCCGGACTGCCGTCGCGACCGGCACGACCGATCTCCTGGTAGTACTCCTCAAGAGAGTCCGGCACGTCCGCGTGAATGACGGTGCGGACGTCGGGCTTGTCGATCCCCATCCCGAACGCACTCGTCGCCACGACGATGTCGATCTCGCCAGCATGGAACGCTTCGTGGACCTGTCCCCGTTCGGACGAGCGTTGTCCGCCGTGGTAACCGACGACTCTGAGATCAGGACGCTCGGCAGAGATGGCCGCGGCGTAGACAGTCGTCTCTCTGCGCGTCGCCACGTATACGATCGCAGGCACCTGCGCCGACAGGGCATCGCGGACGACCGCCTCTCGCTTTTCGTGGTCCTCTTCGTGGCGGACCACGGACAGAGCGAGATTGGGCCGGTCGAAGCCCCGGCTTAGGACTAGAGGGTCGTTCATCCGCAGGCGCTCGATGATCTCGTCCCGGATCGGCTCGGAGCCGGTCGCGGTAAGCGCCAGGACCGGAGGGCGGCCCAGCTGCTCCGCGATCTCGCCGAGGTGGAGGTAGTCGGGCCGGAAGTCATGCCCCCACGACGACACGCAATGGGCTTCGTCGACGACGAGCAGCCCGACATCGGCCGACCGCAGCCTGTCCATCGTGGCATCGCTGGCGAGTTGTTCCGGAGCCAGGAACACGTACGTCACCGATCCCGCAGCCAGCTGCTCCCAGCCGGCGTCATTCTCCGCCTCAGTGTGTCCAGAATTGATGGCAATGGCCTTCGGCGCCAGGGGGTGCCCCACCAGACCAGCGACCTGGTCGGCCTGCAGAGCGATCAGAGGGGAGACCACCACGACAAGGCGCTCCATCACGGCGCCGGCGACCTGGTAGATGGCCGACTTTCCGACACCCGTCGGCATCAATCCCACTACGTCACGCCCCTCGAGGAGTGCCTCGACCGCTTCGAACTGAGCTGGGCGCAGGTCGTCCCACTCGAACAGCGCCGCTGCGGTACGCGCGATCTCCGCCGCCCGATCGGTGGACGCGTTCTTCATGAAAGACCCCTTGCTCGTGAGAATCCCACTTCATCCGGCCGCACGGCGACACGCCCACCACTGCCAGTCGATCCTCGGTATGTAGCCCCACCTGGCACGCGCAAGCCCTACTCTCTCGCGCTCCTTCACGCCCAAGCCGCTCACCCCAGCACCGACCTCCACCTGGCTTCGCCGCAGCTTCGGCACTACCAGCGCTGGCACGATCGAGAATGTGGCCCCGCGTCCTCGTCGCACAGACGACGCGCACATCGACATCACCCCTTCGGGCATCGAAGCCCCAGCGTGCGTACGGGCACGAGCTCCGTACACGGTGCGGCAATGACGATGTCCGGCTCAGGAAGACACACAGCCCAACCGGCATCGCCGAAGCGATGTTCAGGTATGGGCGCTAAGGGGAAAGGGACCTCTTGCGTGAGAGTCGTCTTGGCGAATGTTGAGCGCCGTCCCGCGTTACGTGCCGCTCTGGCGGCGGCCTGCCGCGAGAGGGTGCTTGTCGGGAGAGGAGGACGCGTAGGAAACGTCATCAGTGGACGGTGTTGGCCGTGGTCGGCCTCGGCAGTCGTCGGCGCATGATGCTCACCGGTTCATCCCACGGGCCGGCATCTGCCAGCACGACCGCGAAAACATCGTCGATCATCCCAGTGCGGATCTGCACACGCCGCTCCGCCGCAATGCGTCGCACCTGATGCCTGAGTTGTTCCACCGGCGTGGTCGTGTCGCACCGCAGAACCGCCTGCCCGCGCTCCTGCGCGCGATCGACCAACCTGCCTGCGAGAACCATCACGTCCACCCCACCAGTGTGATGGGCCGCGACGAAGACCGCCAGGTGGTCTGACTCCACCCAGCGATCCTCCTTCAGGTCACAGCACACCGTTGGCGCTGCTCCTGGCCGCATCGACCCTCCGGTTCCGTTTCCGGAACACGCGCAGGCGGCAGGAGCATCGCGACGGGTCGGATTTCACGTGTCCTCCTTCCACAGGTGCAGCAGACGAGGTCAGCTGCCGCCGGTTGCGGATCAGCGCAGCGACTCCGGCGGGCCTGTCCAACGGAGCCCGAACCGACGCCGCGACTGCGCGAAGTGCGACCCCGTTGTGGGGAGTAGGGACGACGCTCTACGGAAGGTAGTGTTGCGGCCACCACCTCAGACGGAGATGCGCTCACGCTCCATTACGGAGACCTGCATGCTGCCCTCCAGCCTGATTCCTCTTGCCCGAACCGTCATGCGCCAAAGGATGCGAACCGTGTCCGCCCGGTCCGCCGGTGTCCCGAAGCCCAACGACACCGCTCACGGCAGCGTCGACGCTCCCACCGGACACCGAATCCTCGTCCTCGGTAACGAGTACGCGGTCTCGTGGGGTGTCCGCACGCATGCCCTCGCCCTACCCGGCCAGCTGGCCCGCGAACTCGCTCTCAGAACCGGGCGGGGTGCGGACGTGGATGTTTGTGTCCAGCCCGGCATGTCGATCACAAACCTTCTCCATTCCCTCCCTGACAAAGGCGGGATGGAGTACGACGCCGTTGTCGTCCTCACCGGCGTGGGCGATGCCTTCGAACTCCTCGCCCCCTTGGAGTGGATGGGACACGTGCGCGCACTGACGGACGCATTGAAAGCATCGACACCGCCCGGGACCATGATCACCATGGTGGGAATTCAACCCGTCAGCTCGGTGAATGTGACTCACACCAAAGAACACGGCCTCGTCGACCGGTGGGCCGCTGCGTTGAACCAGATGACCCAGACCGTCCTCCTCGGCGATCCGCGCGCCACCTACCTGGCCCCACCTGACATCGCCGATGGAAGGCTCGACGACGTCGATCGGATGCGTTTCAAGAGCCCCGCGGTCTACAAATCCTGGGCGACGGTCCTCGCCCGTCACCTCGTGCCCGTTCTCGTTGGCCCCCCTCCGGTGATGAAAAGTGGCGAGGGTTCCCCGGCCGGTACCTCCATGTCGCCAAGTCGGTGGACGACATCCGGTACGACCCCGTCAGGGCTCACCGCCGCTGCGGGCAGCAACCCCTTAGAGGTACGGCGACGCCTCGCAGCCATTCACACTCTCGGGATTCTGCATTCCCCACCAGAAGTTCCTCTCACTGCGATCGTCCGCCGAGCACGGGACTTGTTCGCCACACAGGCTGCGGTGTTCTCCGTGGTGACCGACACATACCAGTGGAACAAAGCACAAGTGGGATTGCCCCACTCCCAAATCCCGATCGCAGAATCGTTTTGCGCGACGACCATCAAGACAGCAGAACCTCTCGTCGTCGAAGACGCCTGGTCGGACCCTCGCATCGCCTTCGACACACTGATCCGCTTCTACGCCGGCTGCCCAGTTATGGCTCCTGACGGGACACGAATCGGAGCGCTGTGCATCTTCGACACCCACCCTCGTGATGCTGCCACCATCGACGTGGGCTTCCTCCAACAACTCGCCCAAGACATCAGCGACCATCTCGTCACGCCCGACGACACCGATCGACTTACCGGATGACGCCAACAACGTCCGCGCCCACCAAGGGTAGGAGCCAGGTTGGACGTCGCCGGAGCTGCCCGACTCCCCCGAGCTAGCGGTTCCTGACGTCGTAGCGGACAAGACGCACGAGGAACACAAGCAGCAGAAGCAGACCCGGTCGCCGGGTCCTGTGTAAGATCGCGATGGAGTCGCGCCGGACCTCGATCACGTTCACGACCGCAACGAAGCACGTCGGCGCCTTTCGACAGCCTCCGACACTCACCTCCTGCACCACGACGACATCGCGGAAACAGGTCGCGGCAAAGTTCCGGTCGCTTCCTGCCTGTCGCGTGAAGCGTGCAACTCAGCACTCTCGAGAGAGAGCCCCATCAGATCGGTGCGCCTCAAGCGCTGTGATGCCTCTTCCTCTTTCGTTCAAGAAGCAGTAATGTCACCCGCACCGAGGCCGCCAGCCGGTCAGCATCGCGTCGGACACGACCTCGCGGGACCGCCACCTTCCTCGCCGGCCGCTGCTGGAGCATCGCCGACGAGGACACGGGAGACAAGGACGTCTCCCCCGGGCGGGCCGTCGCCGACCCGACGCCGACGGCCCGCCGGCTCCCCCTCAAAGTGCGCGATCGCCGTCGAGCCGAAAACCGCCTGCTTCTGCCACGGCCCCCGCAAAGCACCTTGCACAGGGTCCACGAGAACCGCACCTCGAGAAGGAATTACGACGTCCGTGACCCGAGGTCCTTCCACGGTAGGCCCCGGCGATGGGAGCAGTCGATGAGCACCGGATGGCCGGGGGAAGAAGGGCTGCCATGGCCGCGGTCCTCTCACTATGGCCCTGACAGTTGCGGAACGGTAGGGGCATTTCGGACGACTTGAGCTCTCCTCGGAGCCGGTGTGAGGGTTGCGCTCATGAATGATTCCTCAATGAAGATGGACACCTCAGCCCTGCTGAGCCGGCGCTCGCTCCTTGTCGGAGCTGGCGGACTCTCCCTCGCGACGATCGTCGCTCTCTCCGGCCCCGCCGAACGCGCTCATGCGGCGGCCCCGACCACCCCGTCGGACGTCATCACCCTCGCGAAGAGTTACGAGGGCAACAACCTCGCCCAGATGAATGCCATCTGGACATCGAAGTACGACACCTCAGCCGACTGGTGCGCTACCTTCGTCAGCTGGTGCCTGCGCGGCACCGACACGGGCTTCAGCCGCAGCTCCGAAGCGTTCTACGACCTCTGCACCCCCGTCTCCGCCGCCAACGTCCGCCAGGGCGACATCGTCTGGTACTACGGCGTCGGCCACATCGGACTCGTCCGCTCCCACAGCGACGGACACATCCGCACCGTCGAAGGCAACGCCGGCACCGGAAACGCCTCCACCAACCACGTCAAGCTCTACGAAGACCCCTGGGACACCACCGGCCGATACAAGTTCGCCCGCCCGAAGTACTGACAGCCCCGTCAGGCAGGCGGTCCCGCAGCATCCTTCGCATCACTCCCAGACCCGATCCGTCTCACCCACCTGCACATCAATGCAGATCCCAAAGGAGAATCTCATGAAACTTCGAGCCCGCATGCTCGCGGCGTCCCTCCTCGGCGCCGTCGCCCTCACCGTCGGCGTGTCCGGACCGGCGTTCGCCACCACCGCCTCGGAGAGCCACAACTTCACCTCCACCGACTCCAACGCCTCCGCGACAGTCACCCTCGTGTGGAGCACCAGCTCGACATACCACATCAGCTACGTCGAGCACGACCTGAAGGCCGACGGCAACGGCCCTTACATCAACTACAACATCCAGACCGTCGGCAGCGGCAACTTCGGCTACATCTCTCCCTGCACCAGCGGCGCCGGCGACAACTGCGCCGACCAGGTGCCCTCCGACAGCAGCGTCGGGGTGAAGTACGTCGAAATCCGCCTCTGCAACGGCCACGCACCCGATTGGGCCAGCCACTGCAGCAGCTGGTACGACTTCAAGAACAAGTACTACACCGCCTTCTGAGAACCCCCTCCGCGCGAGGACAGCAAGGAACGGACGGAGCGCCGCCGGAGCGACCGTCCAAGACGGGTGACCCGCACGACGAGTTCGATCAGCACTGGACATGGGCACGTTACTTGGAGCGGCGCAATCCTCCCCGCTCTCCGCCGCCCGTGATCGACCCAGCGGCAACCCTCCAGAAAGAGCGGATCTTCTCAGAACCTGTCCCGGTTAGGTCATGTCACCTGTCCCACCTGGCAACGAGAAAACCGAGCGCGGGCCGACGCGGGCCGGAAGGGGCTGGGTCCTCGCCGCGTCGACGCACTCCACTTCGCCGTACCAAGCAGCTGTTCGCCGCACCGGGCAACCGACCCGAACCGACGGGCCCTGTCGGTCTGCCGCAGCACCTCCCCCCAGCTCGGCGTGATCTGGCGCCGCCTCCAGCAGCCGCTGCAACCGCTATTCGAGGACGAAACAACCTAGGTCGAACGCGGGGACAGCCACATCCGAGTGTGGGGCCCCGATCCTCCAGGTCGACGATCTCAAAGACAACCAACATGGAGGCCGTCAAAAACGTAGAAATATGACGGCCGTTGTGAGAGTCAAAATCGACAAACGCCGGCCCCACAATCAGGGTTTCGAGCCGTTACCGTTGCTAGACACCGACATCGACACCCGCTGGCGACGTGTGACTGTGGTCTTCGTCAGGGGTGGATTCAGCCACTGGAGGACGACCTCAGGTCAGAACGGTTCCGGAGTGACGACGAGCCCGGTCCCGGTCATCGCGCTGTGGGCGAGCTTCTCGACCCACGCCCGGTTGATCCGTGGCACGCGGGACCCTTCGTACTCGAAAAGAACGGGTATCCCCGGGGTCAGCCACGCACTCAGCCGGCCGCTCCCCGAGTCCCTCGAAATCGGCCAGGTCACGTAGAACTCCCGGCCCCCGGCGCGAGCTTCGTAGATGGCGATCTGCAGATGCACGAGAGTGCGGTCGTCAAGCGGAAACACCTCACCGCCGTAGTGCAAGAACCCCATGCCGCTGACAGTACCCGCACACACCACCCCCGCCTGCAACGGAGACTTCTCAGATCCGAGATACGGACCGTGCGGTACAGCCCTTATGGGGGCACCCTGGAATGATGTCGACTTTTTCCGGTCACCTGCTCGTATTCTCATTCCTGGCGGTCCTCGTCACCGCCACCAGACCCCGCCGCTCAAAACCCGCCTATGCCCGCAGCGCCCAGACTCGGCAACACCCGTCCTTGAATAGCGCCGACTACGGCACCAACATCGGCACCATCCGCTTCACCGCTTGACGACTTCGGTCTGGATGTCGCGCGGCTACTCCTCAACTAGCCTGTTTTCCCCCGTCAAATCGCTACTCGGAGCTTGTTCGCCTCGCCGCCGAGCCGAACGGAAACCGCAAGGTCCGCACCGATGAAGTCCGCATACGCCGGCCCGGTGGCGGAGCACAACTTCACGCCGTCGCTTCAAGCAGCCAAACACCCTGCTCAGCATGTCGCCTCGCCCGGTGACGCCGACGTGGCGGCCGACCCGGATCCGAGAAGTGCGGTCCTAGAGAAGCCCCTCAAGCCCGAGGAGGTCGATCTCTGGTCCGGGCGGGTTCTCTCGCATCTCCTCGTACTCGCCTTCAGTCCGCTCGATCTGTTCGAACCGGACCGGACGGGTTGCGCTGACGAGAACACTCACAGTGCCGTGACCTACTGATTTAAAGTCCACGAACGTCGGTGACGTCCGAGCCGCGTCTTGAATGCGCTTCCGCAGAGCGAGGACATCTTCGGCCGAATCAAGGAGAAAGCTCTGCCCGTCGATCCGGATCTTCGTGATAACCATGCGCCTCCCACCGCTGGTTACGACGCTACGTGAAGAACCAACACACGCAACACCCTTGACATGTCGGGCCGTCGTGTCCTCCTGCGACAACCACCGGATAGTCCCCCCGCTCGAAGGCGTAACGATCGAAAAATGTCGGTGACGGTTGAAAACTGAGCAGTTGTGACGGTCGAAAAGTGAGCACTTCAATCCACGATTGGATGGGTGATCACTTTGGAAGATTGGGCGTTGATTCGTCGGCTTCATCACGGCGAGAAGGTCCCGCAGGCCGTCATCGCGAGGCAGCTCGGGATTTCACGGAACACGGTCGCGAAAGCGTTGGCGGCCGAGTCGCCACCGAAGTACGTCCGGCCGCCAGCGGGGACGGCATTCGATGCTGTCGAGCATCAAGTCAGGGTGCTGTTGGTCGAGTCGCCGTTCATGCCAGCGACCGTGCTGGCGGAACGTATCGGCTGGGACGGGTCGGCGTCCTGGTTCCGTGAACAGGTCCGGAGGGTCCGCCCTGACCTGGTGGTCGTTCACTTTCCCCGTCGATACCTGCGTCACCGGACTTTCGGGACTCGCCCTCCACACCGGGCTTATGGCCCTGCAAGTTCTCGCCTGCATCTACTACGCGGGACTCCTCGCCGCGTGGATCACCGTCGCGATCCGTACTTTCCACGGGAGCGTCATCCGCGGCACACTCCTCACACCACCACGCGCCACCGCGTAGAAAATGAAACGCCCGTCGGGCGGCGGTCAGCGCGTATGAACTCGTAGTCTCAGAAAACTAAAGATTTACGAGACGTCTCACTTGGCCACAATTCGCGCCACCATTCCTAAGAGTCGCAACGGTAGGTGGCCAACTTTTGGCACCGCTTGGCGGCCCGTGCGGGGATCTAGGGGGCAAGTCAGGGTCCGAGACTCCCCTTCGCCCAAAGAGGCGACTGCACTTTGATACCTATCCGTTCGCGCTCAGCAGCCGTCGGTAGTTGAGGGGAGAGTGGCCGACCTCGCGCTTGAAGGCGTTACTGAACGCGCTTTCGGACCCGTAGCCCAGATCTGTAGCAAGGGCTCCGACGCGGACGTCGGGGTCGCGCAGTGCCCGTTGAGCGAGCACCATCCGCCAGCGTGCCAGGTACGACAAAGGCGGGGTGCCGGACACCTTGCGGAACCGTTCGGCGAACCCGCTGCGGGACATGCCTGCTAAGCGGGCGAGTTCTTCAAGGCCCCACGTTTCTCCGGGTTGCTCGTGCATGAGTCGCAGCGCGGGGGCGAGCGTTTCGTCGGCGAGGAGGCGGAGCCATCCGACGGGCGGCTCGTCCTGTTCCATGTAGGCGCGAAGAAGCTCCAGCAGCATCATTTGACCGTTTTGTCGGATGGCGAAAGCGGAGCCAAGTCGCCCGCTGGATGCCTCTCGAAAAAGTTGTGCGACGAGGCTCGCCAGTCGGGATGCTGCCGGCGTTTCGGCGCGGACGTGGACGAGGCCTGGCAATGCGGTTTTGAAGAGCTCCTGCCCTGTCGGATTGACCTGAATCCAGCCGCCGATCAGAACATCGTCTGTTGTGAGATCGGCGGCGGACAGTGCCATCGAGTCAAAGCTCGCCTCCGGAATGAGGTCGGCCACTGGGCCGTCGCCTGTCCCCCCTCGCACCTCGACGGATGTGCGGTGGTTCAGCAGCACGACGTCACCCGCAGATAGGTAGACGGGGCCTTCCGACCCTCCGGGCCCGTCGACGCTCACGTCGGCAGACCCGGCGACGACCGCGATGAACTTCAGCGGCTTTGATACAGCCGTTCCTGCCACCCAGGGGCCCTGAACGGCGAACCCTCCGGTCATTATCGCGCGCACGTTTACCTGCTCGAACACGTCGGAGAGAGCGTCCGGCTGCGTTTCGAGGGGCATACCTGTACTTTTACGCATGTTTTCTGGATCCACAAGTATTCTTCGTCCACACTTCAGTGACGAGACTGGACCAATGATCAATCAGCAGATTTCCTTGGACACTCCCTTCACCGCTGCCTCGACTGCGTCCGATGTTCTTGCCGGACTCGACCTCACCGGCAAGGAGGTCATCGTCACCGGCGGTCACAGCCGCCTCGGTCGGGAGGTGACCCGCACCCTCGCCGCGGCCGGGGCCACCGTCACGGTCGCGTCACGAGATACAGCCCGCGCGGCCGAAGCCGTCGCGGGCATTGACGGCGTCCGCGTCGAGCAGCTGGACTTGACCGACCCCGTATCCGTCGACGCCTTCGCCTCGCGGTGGAATGAGTCGGGACGTCCGCTTCACATTCTCGTGAACAGCGCCGCAGTCCTGTTCGATCCGGAACTCCGACTCGATGCGCGGGGCATTGAACTTGCTTTCTCCACCTCTCACCTTGGACACTTCCAGCTGACGCGCGCACTTCTGCCGGCTCTCCGCGCGGCGCACGGAGCCCGCGTCGTCACGGTCACGTCCGGTGCGGCGCGCATCGGCGAGATCCGGTGGGACGACCTCAGCTTCAGCACCGGGTACAACCCGGTTGCCGGCTACGCTCAGTCGAAGCACGCCAACACTCTCTTCACCGTCGAGCTCGACCGCCGTTTCGCCGCAGACAACATCCGTGCCTTCGCAGTCCACCCCGGTGTTGTGATGGGCCCCGGCCCTCACGCCCCCGCCCGACTCGACTCACTGCGGGCACAGGGTCTCGTCGACGACAACGGCGAGACCATCATCAACCCCGAGGTAGGCAAGAAGACCATCGAGCAGGGAGCTGCCACGGTCGTCTTCGGTGCAGCAAGCCCACTGCTCGACGGCGTCGGCGGTGTGTACCTGAAAGACAGCGACGTCGCACCGATCGACGACGAAGTCCGACCAATGACGGCCAACAGCATCCCGGCCGACGCAAACTCGGCAATGCTCGACGGGGACGACGCATCCCGCCTCTGGCACCTGAGCGAACAACTCCTCGGCTAGTCATCGCGAGGCCCGTCCGACGCGTTGCTCACGGACGGGCGTCGCTCGCTATGAAAGCGCTAAGCGACTCCGGTCGCGACTGACCACACCCTTGAGCGTCTCGTAAAACTAAAGGTGTAAAGACATCTCACTGCTGTCCGACCGAGGGGCGCTATGGCCCACAGTTGGGCGCATATGTGGTGTCTTGTTAAGCCGTTTCGCGCCGGGCTGGGGATATTCGTGCGGGTCAGGCTTTTTCGAGACGCGCCGAAAGGTGGCATCGGGTGTCCCCGGGGACGGAGAGCGGTTGGCCCTACCCGGTCAGCGTTTGAGCATTTCGTGCCAGATCATGTAGCGGGCGCTGGCCGTCATGCCGGGGGTCGTCATCGCGGCGACTTTCCGGATGAACCGGTCATCGTCGAGTTGGTCCAGGAGCATCGCGGCGAGATCCTCCCGCGAGCAAATTCCACCTTCGATCCGGTCTTCCGCGACGGCGTACCCGGTGCCCGGCTGGTTGGTCAGTCCGGGCGGCCGGACGATGGTCCAGTCGAGGTCGCTGGCCGACACCGTGCTCTCCATCTCGGCCATGTCGTCTTACACGGTCTTGCCGACATGGTCTCGCATCAGCGCCCTGAAGAAGGTCCCGACAGGACCGGTCTGCTGAGGCGGCCCGAGCCCTGACGAGGTGACAACGATCAGCCGCCGCTTCTCGTAGCGGTCCATCGCAGCGATGAGTAGTCGTGCACTCGTTGAATACACCTTCACCGGCTGCCTGGTGAACGCAGCTCCGATCGTGCAGATGACGGCGTCGGCGTCCGCTACGGCAGCATCGATCACGGACGGATCGGTGGCATCCCCCGCGGTAACCTGCAGTCGCTCATGCCGGATCGGGAACGTCTCCGGGTGGCGCGTCAGAGCGTCGACTTGATGGCCGCGCTCAAGGGCCTGTTCGACGGTCCGCCGGCCGGTCGGCCCGTTCGCCCCGAGAATGAGGAGACGTGCGGAGTTGCCGGTCACAGTTCGACGGTGTCGTTGTGGATCGGGTCCTTGTCCGGGTTCTTTCGGACCGCAGCGCGCAGGGCCCCCGTGACGAAGGCGACAGTGCTGTTCGGGCCTTCCCAGTATTCCGCGCTGTCGGCTTCGACTTTGATCAGCGTCAGACCAGGAGTGTCGAGACCCTCCGGGAACCAAGCCTGGAGCACCTTCGAATACAGCTGCTCAGCCTTGGCCCGGTCATGGACGACATGGGCGGTGCCGGCGATGGAAGTCCACGAGTGATTCCCGTTGTCGGAGAAGGACACGTTTACCTCCGGCATGGTGCTGATCTGCTCGACCTTGGCCGAGTTCTCGTACGCGAAGAACCACAGGTCGCCGTCCAACTCGGCTTTCTGAAGCGCCATCGGACGGCTCACGTGCTTGCCCGCCGGCGTCATAGTGGTGAGCATGGCGACCTTCGCCTTGCTGACGAGGTCCGCCACGTGCTGGCGGTCGGTGGAGGTTGTGTCTGACATGGCGCACCCTTCGAAGAAGAAACAGTTTTCTGTAAGTTACGCCGTGTGCCTACTGTTGGAACTCAGGAAAGCTGAGAGGTTCGAGCGGTGTGAGCGAGAGGTGGCGCAGGTGGCGGCTGATGAAGACGGTGGTCTTGACGACATATTGACGTGGAACGCGGTCCGGGTGGCGCGGTTTCTCGGCGGACGGATGGCTGCACGGCTGGCGGGGCACGGGTTGAACCCGATCCACTTCGGGGTGCTCGCTTACCTCGCCGAACAAGAGGAGATGACAACAGCCGACATTGCCCGCTCCGTCCTTGTAACACCGCAAAGCATGTCGCCCCTTCTCGATGGTCTGGAACAACGCGGGATGGTCCGCCGGACGGGGGTCCGCGCTCGAGGTCAACGAAATCCCGTCCAAATCACGGCTGTCGGCCGAGAGGCACTCGCCACAGTGTGGGATATTGCACAGGCCACGAACGATCTCACGGACGCCGGTCTTACCGCCGATGAGAGCACGCAGCTAAACCGTCTCCTAAGGCAAGTCCTTGGTGCGACCAACGACACCGGGCAGTTGGACACTCGATTCGACGCCTCAGCCCAGATGGGGCTCTGAGAGATGCGCAGGCCAATGAGCATCACCCGCCGGATGCGAAGACCACACCCCGCGGGCGTCAGACCGCAGCACGGGCGGGTAGGTCGTCGTAGTCCGGCAGGGCCCAGGCGCCACCTCGGTCGGTCGACGCTCGTGCCGCGATACGTTCTGGTATTTTCAGAGCGCAGGCAAGTCGGAATGCCACTTGGAGCGCGGCAACACCGATCTTAGGTTTCGGCAACCCGAGGGCGAGCAGGCGTGGCTTAACAGCCGCCTGGATCTCGTCGACGAACGGCCTGAGGGTGGTGTCGTACCGGCGCAGAGCTCCTGCGAGGTCGTCCGGCGTTGCGGCGATCTCGCCCGCGAGGACAAACGCTCCGACGAGACCTCCAGAGATGCCCATGCCGCTGTAGGGGGATGCGCAATGCGCGGCATCACCAAGGAGAACAACCCTCCCTTTCGACCAGCTATCGATACGGACCTGCAGGACCTCTTGTGAGTAGAAAAACGGCGCCGTAGCCATGCCGTCAATAAACCGCTGCGCCTGCCAGCCGGCATCCCGGAACCGGTCACCCCAGAAACGTTGCTGATCCTCGATGGGGGCGCGGTGAATGGCGGAGGCTTCCTCTGACGAGTTCCGGAGCACAAAGTACGCCTGCGTCTCAGAAGGGTTATGGCTGCGACGCATGATCTGCCGCCCCCCGGCCGCCGGGTAGGTCTCCCGGACGTCCCCATCGGAAGCAACGCGGGGAACGAACCAGTACGCCATGTGCAGCCCAGTCCGCCAATACGGGTCTTCCCCCTCCGCCCTGATGGACCGACGAATTCTTGAGCCCTGACCGTCCGCGCCGACAAGAAGGTCGAATGTCTCCGCCGAGCCATCAGAGAAGTGCGCGGTCACGTCGTCACCGGTCTGATCGAAACCGTCAACGGACACCCCGAAACGATAATCGACGTTCTCTTTCGTCGCCCCGTAAAGGATGCGGACCAGGTCGCCCCGCATGATCTCGAACTCCGACGTGAGCGTCTGCTTGCCCCGACCGGATGTGTTGGCCATGATCGTTCCTAATTTCTTGCCCGCTGAGTCAACGAACGCGACCCCCGGCTCGTGGACCAGATTCGCCCGGACCTCATCCATCAACCCCATAGCTCTGATCACCTCGATCCCCTGCCCTCGCAGGTCGACCTGCGCACCCGTCGCTCGAAGCGCCGGGAACCGTTCGGCGACTGTGACCCTGTGTCCCGCCCGCGCCAACCAGAACGCCAGTGCGGGGCCCGCAACCCCGCCACCCGCAATAAGTACCTTCAGTGACTTCTTCGTGACCACAACAAACCCCTTCTCCCTATCAGTGATAGCTGACATCACGCAGTCTGCACCTATCGGTGATAGCTTGTCAACCATGGCCAAGATCGAAAGGGTCGCCGTTGTGCGCGAGGCACTGGCGCTGCTGGATGAGGTGGGGCTCGATGGGGTCAGCACGCGCGCCCTGGCTCGCCGGCTCGGGGTGGAACAGCCGTCGCTGTATTGGCACTTCCACAGCAAACAAGAGCTGATCGCGGCGATGGCCGCGGCCGCGCTCGAGCCTCACGACGAAATGCCCCTGCCGCAGCAGGGCGACGCGTGGAGCTCATGGTTCCTCGACAACTACAGAAGCTTCCGAAGTGCTCTTCTCGCCCGCCGTGACGGGGCAAGACTCCACGCCGGGTCCGTCCCGGACGTTGCATCACGAGATCGTTTGCTGAAGAAGTTCGCGTTCCTTGTCGAGTCAGGAGTTCCCCAGGCCGACGCCATTGCCGGGATGCTCGCCGCAAGCCGGTTCACCGTCGGTAGCGCACTCGAGCAACAAGCCAATCCCGATCTCGAAGATGAGCGCGAGATGAACCTGACCGTCCCCAGCCACGACCAAGCGTTCGAAGCGGGACTTGTCATGCTCCTCAACGGGCTTCAGCAAACCGCCTCACAAAAGATCCCGAATCGAAGCAAGGGGCTTGCCGTCCCATAGGTGCCCGCAAGGCAGCGAATACCAGCCGTTGGTTATAGGGCCGGCAATTATGCCGTCGCTGATCTCACTGTGGGTATCTCGGACATGACCCCGAGAGCGCGAGCCCGCCGGTTAGCGGAGCTAGCAAGCAGAGGCAGCCAGCCCCAGAAGATGGAGTCGCTACTACCGGCAATGACATCGAGCAGCTCCTGCATGTGCCGGGTCGCCGGCACTCGGTCGTACCGGTGGAACCGAACGTGCCGATCCCGCCAATACAGAGCCTTAAACCGTTCCAGGGCAAAGTCAGGAACCAGCACGAGCGATCTCCCGGGCGCGCCGGTAGAACGTCGACCGGGACAACCCAAGATCGCGGAGCACCCCGGCCGCGGCCTCTCCCCCATCGATCAACCGGATCGCGTTCCGAATCTGCCGGTCGGTGACCTTCTGCGGGCGTCCACCAAGATCCCCTCCCGAGGTGCGCCGCTTCGCGACGGAGTCCGTAATCCGTTCCCTTTTAATGTCGAGCTCCATCTGCGCCAGAGCCGACATGACCGTGAAGACCATCGACCCCATCGGCGTCGACGTGTCGACGTCCCCTCCCCCGAGGTTCAATACCCGAAGGCCTGCTGACCTGGCTCGGAGGCCCGCGGCAAAATCGAGCATGTTCTGCGTCGAACGACCCAAACGATCCAACGTCGTCACCACCAGGGTGTCCCCGTCATGGATCGCGTCGAGAGCTCGATCAAAGGCCGGCCTCGACGCTCGAGCACCCGAGACGCCCAGGTCAACATAGAGGTCGTCGCGGCGAACGCCAGCGGCCAGAAGGTCGGCTTCCTGCCGATCCGTCTCCTGCTGCCTCGTCGACACCCTCGCATACCCGATCAGCTTCCCCAACGCATCGCCTCCAGGTGTCCCAAAACCAACGATGAGCACACCAATTCAAGCAGATACTTTCAGCACATAGATATGGGAGCTTGGGCGTGCCGGAAATTCAAGCCACGTTGCGTTCAGATGACGCCCGCAGTAGGACATCCCATATCCCTAGGGATATGAGAGGGGCACTTCCCGCCAACCATGGTTCTAGCGCAAGAAGTGTCACTGCAACGGAAGCGTCACCTCAAAAATTGCCCCGCCGCCGGACGCTCGAGTAGCGGTGATGGTGCCCCCCAGGCGCCGTACCAGTCGTGCAGCGATCGAAAGCCCTAGCCCGGTGCCGACGGGCCGGTCGCCGCGGTAGCGGTCGTGGAGGACGCCGCGCTCGAACGCATCGGCCGTGTCGCCTGGGGTGAGACCGGGGCCCTGGTCGCTCACGGTGATTTCCGCACGCGGCACCGAGGCGTCCTGGGCCCGCGTGATGTCGGAGACCCTGACCGAGATGATGGTGCCGGCCGGTGACGCCCTCAGCGCGTTCTCGAGCAAGCCGTCGACCAGCTGTCGGACTCGCATCGGGTCGGTCGTGACCGGGATTGGCGACGGCGCGTGCACGTCGATACGTACCGACAGTGCGTCAGCCCGAGCCCGCCACGCGGTCGCCGACGACACGACAACTGCGACGAGATCGAGGGGTTCGGGCCGGATGACGAAGTCGTCGGCTTCGAGGCGCGCCAGCTCGAGCAGATCCCGGGTAAAGGCCTCGAGGCGCCCTGTCTCAGCCACGAGTGTTCGCCCGATCGTTGGCAGAGCAGCCTCGGGCACCAGCCCGTCGGCCAGAGCGTCGGCGTAGCCCCGAATTGCGGTCAGCGGCGTGCGGATCTCGTGCGAGATGGACATCAGGAACTCATGCTGGCGCCCCTCCGAAGCGGCCAGGGCGGCGTCGAGGGCTGCGAGGGCCTGCTCGATGTCGGCCACCTCCGCGATCCTCGTCTCGTCATCTCCGGATGTTTCACGGGCTGCCACCACACCGCGACGTCCGCCGGCAAGCTCTCGTGCTGACGCGGCTGCTCGACGGAGCGGGCGTGAGGCGAGGCGGGCCACCAAAATGCCGACGCCCACCGCCACGACAACACCGAGCGCCACGGCGATCGCGAGACGTTCGACGAGGCGGCGGTTCGCCGACTGCACGAGCGAGAAGTCCTGCGTGGCGACCACGGCCTGCGAACCCGAGATCGTCGTCCCCTCGACGAGCACGGAACGACCATTCGCGGTGACACGCTCGGAGACCGCGCCATTGCGAGCCAGCCGAGTGAAGGCCCTGTCGGAAACTCCTGCTCCTGAGGCGGGGGTAAGTCGCCCCCCCGGCCCGACAAGCACGACCCGGATGCCGCGAACGTGGCTGCGGTCGACGTTGCGCACGAGAGCGGCGCGATCGTTAATGGGCGCCGCTGCCACGACCTGGATCGTCGACCGCAAAACGTCGCGCGTCTGCGCCACCGCGACCTGGCGCACGAGTTGGAACGCCACGACACCGGTGGCGACGGCGGCAAGGAGGGCGACGCTGACGGTGGCGAGCACGATGCGCGACGCGAGTGACGAGCGACGACCCGCCACGTCAGCGTCCTGCCGACGGGGAATCCAGCGCGTAGCCGACACCGCGGATGGTGCGCAGACCAAACGCTTCGCCCAGCTTCGACCGCAGCTGGGCCACGTGCACGTCGACGGTGCGGCTCCCCCGGTAGTCGGCCAAGCCCCAGACCGCGGACAGCAGCTGGCTACGGGCGAACACCTGACCGGGGCTCGCCATGAGATAAGCGACGAGGTCGAATTCGGTCGCCGTCAGCTCGACTGGTGCGCCGCCGACCGTCACACGACGCTCACGCTGATCCAGGCGCAGCTGACCGAGCTCGAGCATCGTCGAGCGGCCGCCGAGGGCGCTTCGACGAACGAGGCCTTTGACACGCGATGCCAGCTCGCGGGCCGAGAAAGGCTTGGTCACGTAGTCGTCAGCACCGAGCTCGAGCCCCAGGATGCGATCGATCTCGGAGTCGCGGGCGGTGACGAACACAATCGGCGTCCAGTCGTCGGCGTCGCGCAGAGCGCGGCACAGCTCGATGCCGTCCATCACCGGCAGGCCGATATCGATGACGGCAGCGACCGGCCGCAGACGGCGGATCGCGTCGAGCCCGCTCTCGCCATCGCTCGACACGTGCACGGTGAAGCCCGCGTCGATCAGGTAGATGCGCTCGATGTCGCCGATGGCCGGCTCGTCCTCGACCACCACGACGAGGCCGCGGCTGTCGCTCATGACCCCATTCAAGCGGATGCGCGTCGCAGCCCCCGCAGCTTTACACGATCCGAACATGCGCCTGACGCTCCACCGACACAGCTCGAGCACGATGATCTCGGCGCCGATCGTCGGCGCACCCCGAAATGCAGGAGACCCACATAATGTCGTTCCGCCCTCTTTCGACCACCGCCCGCTTCGTGACCGTGGTCGCTACCACCTGCGCTCTCGCGGCCGGGGCGTCGCTCATCGGCGTCACCGCGGCCGACGCCGCGACGCCCACCTCGACCCCCACCGCCTCGTCGACCACCGCCTCGTCGACCACCGCGCTGGACGCCCCCAAGGCCAAGGTGACTCTCGCCGTCCCCTTCCGCGCCCTGAACCCCGCAGGCCTCCGCCAGCTCGTCGGCAAACTGCCGACGGCATTGAAGACCGACCTGAAGGGCCTTAAGGGCAAGAAGGGCATCGATCGCCGAGAAGCCGTCAAGGCGATCGAGACGAAGGCTCTCGACGGGGGCTATGGCACCGAGATCAAAAACGTCACCACCACGGCAGAGGCAGCCTGGAAATCAGTGCCCGCCGCGCTTAAGACCGACCTCAAGACGCTGAAGGGCATGGACCGCACGCAGCGCATGGCCGAACTGAAGAAGATTGATGCGAAGGCCCTGGCAGGCGGCTACGGCTCGTCGGTCGAGTCGTACGCCAAAGAGTTGCAGGCGGCAGCAGCGAAGCGCGCAGCCGCAGCTGCGGCACCCGCTCTTGGCGCCATGATCTAGCAACCCACAGCAGAACTTCAACGGGTTAGGTCTCTAACCACTCCACCCGAGTGTCCCAGAACCGGAGAGCCTCAAAACGCATGCATTTCAGGAGTGGCGAATAACTGCCTCCACACCTCGGACTTCCGCCGCGACTCCACTCCAACGGACTCCGACCACGTCCATGCCCCGTTTTGGGCCTAGAACCAGGATGACCGTGGCTCTAGCGTAGGGACCCGGGGCCAGGCCATGACCGGTGGCCCTGTTCCGACAAATGGGGGTGAACCGGTCCAATGCCGTTCACCCTTTCCACGATCCCGCCGCACTCTGATGGCGAGGGCTCGCTTTGTCTCGGCGTCGAGCGGGGCGTCGTCATCGTCATCAGTGTCGTGGGTTTCCTCCTGGCCCTGCTCGCAGTCCCGGATTTCTCCCACGATCACCTTCCTACGACCAGCCCATGGATGCTGGAATCCGTCGTCTTCGGGATGCTTCAGGTCGCCGCACCACCTCTCGCACTGACCAGAAAGGGCGCCCCGGCAGCCGTGTGGCTGTGGGTGTCGGTCGCAGCGAATGTAGCTCTCCTAGCGTTTGAGCCCTTCCTGCTCAGGACACCGCTGCCGGATGGGGCGACACCGTGGTTGCTGTCGATGGCTCTGGTCGGGTTCGGGTGTGTGGCTGTCTCGGAGAAGCGGCCCATTCGTGCGGCGGTGATCTGTCTAGGTCTCACGGCCGCGCTCACCACCGTTTACGCGGGCCGCATCCCAGCCAGTCACAGCATCATCGACGGGGTGGGCCTTGCCCTGCTGTCTTGCAGTCTGGTTGCGGGCATGAAAGTGCTCCGGGCCCGAGCCGACCGGGCCGACAGGATTGAACACGACGCTCAACTCTTGTTCGAAACACAGAACCGGCAAACGGCGCTGGAGAAGGAACGCACCGCCACGGACTCGCTGCTACATGACTCTGTTCTCGCGGCGTTCCTTTCCGCCGCCAGCGGCGAAGCCCCCGACCGGGCAACCAGCATGGCAGCGTCAGCACTGCGGGTCATTTCGGACACCAATGACCACCCGGTGATGCACGCCGCCACCATCCGGTGGGAAGACGCAGTCAAGAAGCACCTTGCCGAGTGGGAGCTTTTCCGCCCGCACGCGCGTATCGACCTCGCACCCCACCTCGACGTAATCTTGCCGCCAGCGACGGCGGATGCTCTCCTCGCGGCCGCTCTTCAAGCGCTGACGAACAGTGTCAAACATGCCGGCCCCGTATCCCACCGCTCCCTCATCGCCACATCGCTGCCGGGTGGCGGAGTGCAGATCTTGGTCTCCGACGACGGCAAAGGGTTCAACGCGTCCTCGATCTCAGCGGAACGCCTCGGCGTGAGGGTGTCGATCCTAGAAAGCGTCCATCAGGCCGGCGGCTCGGCAGACATCCGATCGATCCCCGGACAGGGCACCACCGCCACCCTCCGCTGGCACCCCCCGACACCGTCACAGACCTCAGGGAGCAAACCGAAGGCGGTTCGGATTGCTCTCATCCCGCAACACCAGATGCTCCGCATTTTATCGGCGGTGGTGATCATGGCGATCCTCACCGCGATCTCCGAAACCGCGTTGTTCTCCCGCGCCATCGGTCCCCTCATCGCTGCCGGCATCGGCCTTCTTCTCCTGCCGGCTCTTTTCCGGGGCGCCAAGACCGGGACCATGCGTCGGCTAACCGCGTGGGGTATCGCAGCTGGTGGAATGGTGCTGTGCTGCACCGCGACCATCGGTCTCGACCCTTCCGCGGTTAATGCCGGGTCCCTCTACTGGTACACCTGCGGCATCCTCGCCGGAGCCGTCATCGTCTGGACCACCGGCCACCCCGGGCCGCCCATCGTCACCCTTACCTTCCAAATTGCACAGCTCACTCTCTGGGCCGGTCCCACCGGCGCCATCCGGCTAGGGCTCGCCGCGGAAATTGTGATCGTCATCGCCGGCCTGATGATGCGGCGCGCCATCCGACGCGTGAGCGTCGCCGCAGACATCTCCGCCGACACCCAACGCACCCTCACCCTCCAACAAACACAACTCGACGCCTTCCACCTTGAACGCCGAGACCGCCTCCACCACACCCGCGCGACCGCGGCGCCCATGCTTCACCACATCATCAAGCAGCGCGGCCTGCTCGATCAGGTAGGCCGGACCGAGTGCCGTGTCCTCGAGCAAGCACTCCGAGACGAAATCCGCGGCCGACACCTGCTGAACCCGACCATGCGGGATGTCATCTCCACCCACCGGCGCCGCGGCGCTTACGTGCAAGTCCTCGACGACGGCGGACTCGACCACTACCACCCCGACACCCTTAACATCCTTATCGACAACGCGGCCGCCCAGATCAAACAGTTGCGCTCGGCCCGCATTATCCTCCGCACCGGAACCTCCGACACCGACACCGCGATCACGATCGTCGCGTCCACTCCCGACGAAACCGCCGCAGCCCTCGGCCTCGACGCCGACGACGACGTCGACCTCTGGGCCACCATCCCCCACCCCCACGAGGTGCAACTCGCCGCCTAGACACCAACAACCTTTACGCTCAGCCGAGCGTCTCAAATACGGTCCCGACCTGACATGGATGTCGGACTCGGCTACCAGGAAGCCCACTCCCCTAGCCGGAAGCCATCCCGTTTGGTTGATCTCCGGCAAGTCCGAAATGGGTGGGATACAGGAATCGACCTCGCTGCCGAGGGTGCTTCCGTCCACCGCAGACAGCAGGAAGGTTGCGACAAGCGCGAATAAGAGTATTTTACTCACTCGACGGCGACCGGGAATGAACACGTAGTCAGCGCTGTCTATAGTGGCGGCGGGCTGCCGCCCGACCACTCCCCCAGACCCGCAGGAGATCATATGGCTGCCGACTACGACGCCTCACGCAACCCACCGGAAGCTGACGACAGCGTTGTCTCGATCGACGCTCGCCCAACAAAGGCGACCGGTCTGGCGGCTGATCTCGACGATGGCGACTCGGCAGACGGATTCGAGCTCGACGCCTCCATCGTCGACGAAGCCCTCGACGTCGTCGTGCTACCGATCCAGGAAAACGAGTTCACCTGCATCGAGTGCTTCCTCGTACGACCCAGAATCCAGCTCGACCACGAAACAAAGCTCGGACCGGTGTGCGTGGAGTGCGCCGCCCTCTAGCCCGCACGCGACGCAGTCAGTGTCGCCTTTCGTTGAGAGCCCCGCGTACAACTGCCGCAGGACTCTCAACGGGACCCTAGAACGACGCCCAGCGGGTCCCTGCTTCGTGTCGTCTTGGGCTGTACCTCAAAGCAGCAATGCGACCGCCTATGGCGCCACCTGAGGGTGTGCAGACAGCGATTTGCTTTCATTCGAGAGCGATTCTGATCGACCGCGTACTGTGAGATCAGGTCGCCCCGGTCCTAGGTGCCTTTCCCTCCTGTCCGGCGAGTCGATGCTCAGTGCAGATTGCGACCTCATGACTTCTCTTCAACCGCGGCCTCCTGCGCCCACCACCCGGGATCATCACGAGTTCCCTCCCGGCTTCCGTGGCACCACTGCGGGAAAGGCAGCGAAACCCACCAGCACCTACACGGCCCTCCTGGCGAAAGTCCGCGACGCCGGCCTCCTCAAACGCCGCACCGGTTTTTACGTCACCACCTTCACCGTCGTGAGCGTGCTTCTGGCCGCAGCTGCGACCGGATGGGACTGCTGAGGGTTCGGTTGACTCCGATCGGTAGGAGCATGTGCTCCTGCTGGAAGGATGTTCATCATGGTGAAGGCCTATCCACCGGAGTTCCGGCGTGACGTGATCGCGGTCGCCCGCCGAGGCGAGGCGTCGCATCGACAAGTCGCGAAAGACTTCGGGATCTCCGAGACGTGCTTGCAACGGTGGCTTCGAGCGGCAGACCGCGACGAGGGGCTCGATCCGGTGTCAGCGTCGACCGCAGCTGCAAAGGCGGCTGAGCAAGCGGCCCTGAAAGAGGCGCAGAAAAGGATCCGGCTGCTCGAGCAGGAGAACGAGATTCTCCGCCGGGCGGCCGCGTATTTCGCTCAGTCCCAGCTCCCAAAATGAGTTACCCGCTGGTCCTTGACCTTGCCGCTGACGGGGTCCCCGTCACGGTGGCCTGCCGGGTGCTCGGCTTCTCGAAGCAGGCGTTCTATCGGTGGAGGAGCAACCCGGTCAGCCAGCGCGACTGGGACGACGCCCACCTCACGAACGCGGCTCTCGACGCTCATGAGGACGACCCGACGTTTGGGTATCGGTTCATCGCCGATGAGTTGAAGGCCGCTGGCCATCGGACATCGGAGCGACGTGTCTGGCGGTTGTGCTCCCAGCAGCGGCTCTGGTCGCTGCACTCGAAGAAGCGGGGCCTGAACCGCAAAGCTGGCCCACCGGTGCACGATGACAGGGTCAAACGGGAGTTCACGGCACCGGACGTGGACCGGCTCTGGCTCACGGACATCACCGAGCACGAGACGGCCGAGGGCAAGCTCTACCTGTGCGCTGTGAAAGACGCCTGCTCCCGTCGGATCGTGGGTTACTCGATTGACCACCGGATGAAAGCGTCCCTCGCTGTCAACGCGCTTCGGATGGCTGTCGACCGCCGGAGCCCGGCCGGCACCGTGGTTCACTCCGACCGGGGCAGCCAGTTCCGGTCCAAGAAATACGTCCGCGCTTCGAGCGAGGCGGGCCTGCTCGGCTCGATGGGAAGGGTCGGTGCGTGCGCAGATAACGCTGCAATGGAATCGTTCTTCGCGCTCCTGCAGAAGAACGTCCTGAACCGGCGGAAATGGGCCACAAGACAGCAGCTGCGGCTGGCGATCATCACCTGCATCGAGGCCAGCTATCACCGGAAACGACGCCAACGCGGCCTCGGCAAGCTGACACCGGTCGAATACGAAGCAATAATCAACCCCCAGACCGCAATCGCGGCCTAGGAAACCGAGTCAACTAAACCCTCAGCAGTCCCCATGGATCCAGTAAGTCAACCGGCAACCGATCAGGCAAGGCACACGCTGTCGCCTTCTGCTGGCACGGCAATCGCCCTAGCCGTCGACAACCCGGCCGGCTCAGTCTCTCCGGGCCCCTAGACCGGCAGGACCCGCCCCCGCCACTCCCCCACACGCGATGCGGGCGGGCCCTGCCCTTCACGAAGCTGCCGCCGAAGACAAACTCACCCGAGGGGCGACGATGTTGAGCCTGGCGACGTGATCATCAACGTTGCGGTGAAGCGTTGGTCAGGCCGCCGACTGCGGGAGGGAAACATCAACCAGCTTCCGAAGGGCGATGAGGCTGTCACGGAGGCGTGTTTTCATGGTTCCGACCGGTGCCCCGGCCACCAGAGCAGCCTCTTTATGCGTCAGGCCCTGAAAGTACGTCAGCTGCAACGCTTGCTGTTGAACGTCAGTGAGCTGCCGCATGGCCTTGGTGACGCGCTCATGCTCCGACCGCGTTTCGACCTGCTCAACGAAGTCCTCCCCGCTGTCCTGATAGTCGCGGATACCTACAGCAAGATCCCGGGTGCGGCTGGCTTGGGAGGCCCGAACTCGATCGATGGCGCGGCGGTGCGTCATCGTCAACACCCATGCCGCCGCATTGCCCTTCGCCGGGTCGAACCGGGACGCGCTCTGCCACAGCTCAAGGAACACGTCCTGGGTGACTTCTTCAGATTGCGCCGGGTCGATCAGGACGCGTTTCACCAGGCCGAACACGCGGCTGCTGAGCCGGTCGTAGAGCACCGCGAACGCGTCACGATTCCCCTCGGCAACGAGGACGAGAAGGTCGTTGTCCGTCCGAGGGGTATCGGCAGGAATGGCGGAGGCGAGAGTCATGAATGTCCTTGCCGGCCAAGGAGCCGTGGCCGATACGTCTCGTGAAACAGATCGGTCACGCACACCGAACTCTATGCCAATGCATGAAACTAGGGACCCCCACTTCAGGGGTAGACCGCAGAAACCACCACCGACTCCCACGACTGGGACCGGGAGGCGACGACGAAGTCGACCTAACCATTGGGGGAATGGACAACGACCGGATCGTCCTTTTCCGGCATCGGCTTGGCCATCCAATCGCTCCGTGATCAAGCGACGTCCACTTCACGAAACGTAGGCGCCGGCAGTTCTTTCTCCATCCGAGAAAACGCCGCCGCGATGGGGACGTCGGTGGACGAGTGCGCCACGATCGACACAGCGATCGCGATCACGATCAGGTGGATTAACGCCGCCGAGTGCACGGCACCGCTTTCAAGGACAAGGAGCCCGTAAAGAACGGAGAAGGCTCGCGGCTCCGAGGACGGGTCCAAAATATCGACGCTGATCAATTTGAGCTCTGGCCTAGGAATGTCGATTAGTCAGTATTCGGTGACCGAGATCTTCATCACCGTCTAGAGCCGAAGCGAGTGCTCGAGATGCCCGAACAAGAGCCTTCCGGTCAGGGGCGCTCAGAACCGTCAGGAGGGTGCTGAGTTCTTCTCGGCGCCGGTCAAGAGCGTCCCTCACGAGTGCTAACCCGCTGTCCGTGGCGGTGACGATCACCTCACGCCGGCTTTTCTGTCCCGCCTGCTTGAGCACATATCCAGCACCGATAAGCCGATTGACGATCCTCGTGATACCAGAGGCCAAAAGGCCCAACTCCAGCGCAAGATCGGAGCTGCGCATGGGGCCTCGGGTCCCTAGGAGGACGAGTACGCGGTATTGCTGCATGGTCACACGTTCCAAAGCTGGCGCGAGAGACTTCGCGATCAATCCGAAAGCCGCTATGGAACCCGCCAGAAGGACGTCAATGTCTTGATCATTGTCAGTCATCATGGTTGATTCTAAGCAACCTGCTTCAGGAAAAATCCCCCGACACTTGCTTAGGGACAATATTTGTCCCCCGAATGGTGGGAATGTCGTCCACTTTTTGGACGCAAACACTTGTCACAGAGCAAGCTTTAGGTGATCTCACTTTCTTCGACCCCGAAAGGCTCTGATGCAAGACTCACTCTCACCCTGGCAAGCACACCTGACCCTCGCGGAACACTCGATCATCATCTACGCCCTCTCCGTGGCCGGCCTGGCGCTGTTTGCATTCTTCGTCAAGTCCTGGACATCCCGTAACGAGGTCACCTCGAGGTACCGAGGCGGCATTTACGCCGGGATGGCCATCACCGGGATCGCTTTCTTGTCTTACGTGCTTCTCGTGGTCGAATTCGCGATTGGGTACCAGCGTCGCGGGAACATGTGGATCCCGAATGCGAACGCACTCCTGTCCTGGGCGCCCAGATACTTCGATTGGACAGTCACCGTCCCACTTTTGATCATCGAACTGCTCGCTGTTGCCACCCTGGCGGGGGCCGCGGCGCGTCGGCTCCGGGTCATCGGCGTCGGCGCCGCGTTCCTAATGATTTCTACCGGCTATATCGGTGGGGTCGTCGTCGACTCGGGAACGAAAATGGGCGCCCTGTGGCTATGGGGCATCATCTCTGGCATCTTCATGGTGATCCTGTACGTCCTCATCGTCTACATCGTCGTCAAGGGCCGCCGCGATCTCGCCGGCACGGAAGCTGCCGCCACCCTTCGCAACGCTGGCATGCTTCTGGTCGTGACGTGGCTGGCGTACCCGGTGATCTTCGGTCTCCAGGGCTGGGGTCACGGCGGAGCCATCATCACCTGGATGCAGGTCATCCTTTCCATAGCGGACATCATCGCGAAGGTCGGTTTCGGAACGATGATCCACAAGATTGCCAAGATTCGCTCCTCCCAGGACGTCACCCTCGGCGTCGACACCCTGCCGGAGGCCGTCTGGGTGTCCTCGGAGAAGCTGTCCGATGGTGTTGCCCCGCAAATGCGGTGGAGCGAAGCACACGCTGAGCATGACGCTCGGCACTGACCCGTCCGGTACCGCCACCACGACCGCCTCGGCGAAGGGGACTCCTCAACGGGGCTTCCTCCGCCGAGCGGTCCGGGAGAATATATTCCCGGTCGCTGCGGACATCGCGATCCTCGGCGGTGGGTGCGCGGGCCTTGCCACAGCCGTGGCCTTGCACCGCCTCCTGCCGGATCAAAGTGTCGTGGTCCTGGATGGAAGAACCGGCCCCGACCCGCGCACCTGGTGTTTCTGGGATCAAGGAGAAAACCCCGTCCCCGAGGCCGTCACGGGCACCTGGGACCAATGGGAAATCCGAACCTCCACCGGAACGTCCATCGGCTCCGACCCTCACCATCCATATCGAATGATTCACGCGGCTGACTACCGCCAGGCGATGACCCGCAGACTTACTCACACCGGCGCGGCAGCGACGGTCGCCGGCCTCCATATCGCCGATGTGCGCCAGGAATCCAACTCGTTCGTCACCTCCACCGCCCTTGGCACTGTCACGGCGCCGACCACCCTCGATGGGCGTGGGCCTGCACACCTCGACCCCGTCCCGGAGGGGCGTACCCGGTTGCAGCAACGCTTCCTAGGCCTGTGGGTGCACACCACCAAACCCGTGTTCGACACCAGCACGGTGACTCTGATGGACTTCACCGTTCAGGCCCCCAACGGGCCGGTGCAGTTCATGTACGTGCTCCCGGTCAGCCCGACGGATGCGCTCGTCGAGTGCACCGAGTTCAGGCCCGACTCGCACGGCGACGAACCCTTCCGGAACGTCATCAATTCCTACCTGACCAGTCGGTGGGGCCTCCAAGCACACGAGTGGGAAGTCACCGCACAAGAGGCCGGCAACATTCCCATGACCGACACTCCCCCAGCGCGTGGTTCGGTTCCCGCGATCGGTGTCCGTGCCGGCGCCACCCGTCCCAGCACCGGATACGCGTTCACCCGCATCCAACAGCACGCCACTAGAACGGCCGAGGCGATCCGGGACGGGTCACCCGTCCCCCTCATCACGGACTCTTGGCGGACGCGGCTCTTGGATGCGATCTTCCTGCGATTTCTCCGAGACCAACCAGAACACGCACCCGACACATTCCAACGCCTTTTTGGCCGACTCCCTGGTCCCCTCACTGTCCGTTTCCTCACCGAACATTCCACCGTCCTCGACGAGCTCCGAATCATCGCCGTCCTCCCGAAACGACGCTTCATCCGCGCTGCCTGGACCACTTTCTTGGAGCGGCTTCGATTGGTCCCCGCATGACCGCCACTACGGTCAAAACAAACCCCTCAGGCCCGGTAGACGACTCACTCCGCCACCTGATTATTCGCTGGGTCCTCACTCCAGTGACCGTCACACTGGTCCTCGTCACCGTGACCGCCGCCGCGCTCGCCCTGGCCGGCCGTCCGATCCCGATGGCCATTCAACTGATCCCCTTCGCCATCAGCATCGTCGTGTTCGGTCTACCTCACGGCGCCCTAGATCACCTCGTCCCTGCGCGTCTACGACCGGGAACGCGCACCTGGCAGTCGATCGCCGTCATCGTGATCACCTACCTGGTTGTCGGGGGTGCAACAGCAGCTATCTGGGCGCTGAACCCGTTATGCGGGTTCGCACTATTTCTCCTGCTGACGTGGTTCCACTGGGGACAAGGAGATCTCTACATCGATCACTTCTTTGGCAACGCCGCCCCCACTCGAATCGGCTCCGGCATTACCGTCGCGCTTCGCGGGGCACTCCCGATGCTGGTGCCCCTCGCTTGCCACCCCGCCTCCTACGCAAACGTCATCAACCAAACGGCCCGCTCCACAGGCACGGATCATGCCCTCGTGCTTGGCGCGTTAACTTCCCCCGGCATCCGCATCTGTGCCGGAATCGTTGTCCTCGTCCTGGCGCTGGCGTCCACCTTCATCCTCCACCGTTCACACCAGCCCCTGCGGCGCCACATCAGCGAAATGATCGTCTTGATCGCCTTTTTCGCCGTCGTCCCACCAGTGCTCGCGGTCGGTCTCTACTTCACGCTCTGGCACTCTGTCCGCCACATTCTCCGCTTGGAACTCACCGACCAGGATTCCCATCGTGACCTCCAAAAGGGTTTGCTTCTACGCCCATTAGCTCGATTCCTCCGGCAAGCATGGCCAATCACCGTGATCGCGATCGGACTGCTCGTCGGCCTTGCCGCGACCCTCCGTACCATGAACCTCGGTACCTACCTCGTGCTGATAGCGGTCCTTACCAGCCCCCACGCTGCGGTCGTCACCTGGATGGATCGCCAGCAATATGTCACCACCAGGATAAGAAGAGAACGAAAAGAGATTGGCTCTACCTGCGCAGAGAAGGCCGATCCTGCCGCCCCTAGCGGCTGCCTACAAAGTACGTTATGAGAACATTCCCACACGAGGTCATCCAAGGCATGGTTCGAAGCAAGGACCACCACCCGCCACTCATGTTCGGGCGGCACCAAGACACGCACTCATCCCGGGCGCGCTGAGCATTACTGCTTCGTCCGCGTCACGGGTGTTGCACGGACAACGGCGACATCGCACGGCGTAATACTGCCGGGGGCAAAGGGAAAAGAGCACTCAAGCACGTGGCGGACACCGATTTGCTCTCACAGCTGAAAAGACGGATCTGGTTGCATGTTGTTCGGCGTGCCGCCCAGGAATTCTTGTGGGACCGATGCACCGACCTGGCCGCGGTCCTCACGTACCACGCGCTCTTGTCCGTCTTCCCGGCGCTGCTAGCGATCGTGGGCCTTCTTGGCGTCGTTGGTCAGGCCAAGGCCACGACCACGGCCCTTCTGAACATCGTCCAAAGCGTCGCACCAACAACTGCCGTCGCGTTGCTGCAACAACCCATTGAGCAGCTCATCGCCTCCCCCAGCGCGGGCTTCGCTCTCCTCGTGGGAATTCTTGCAGCGTTGTGGTCCGCGTCCGGGTACGTACGCGCGTTCTCCCGCGCGATGAACCGGGTCTACCGGGTCGAGGAGGGCCGCCCATTCTGGGTCGTCGCCCCCGTCATGTTGGCCGTGACGGTTGCTTTGCTGATCGTGATCGCCATCATGGGGGTTGTCCTCGTCATCTCCGGACCCATCGCAGAGACCCTCGGGGAGCTCGTCGGTCTGGGCGAAACGGCGGTGATCGTATGGGGCATTCTCCGCTGGCCGCTGCTGGTGGCGCTCGGGATCGCGGTCCTGGCGATGCTGTATCGCGTCACCCCGAACGTGGTTCCGCCGAAGGCCCGGTGGACGAGTATCGGGGCAGTCATCGCCCTCGCCGGGATGGCGGTCGCGTCGGCCGGGTTCGCGTTCTACGTTGCGAACTTCTCTCACTACAACAAAAAAAACCTACGGAACCATCGGCGGGGTCATCGTGTTGGTGTTGTGGATCTGGATCCTGAACCTCGCGGTACTCTTCGGCGCCGAAATCGACACCGAAACCTTAAGGGCAAGGCAACTCCGAGAGGGACTGCCCTCCGAAAAAAACCTTCAGCTTCCCTTGCGCGATGACAGGGGCATCCGAAAGCGCGAGCAGCAGAAAGCCGACGTCATCCACGACGGCGAACAGCTCCGCAACCGTCCGGCACCCCACGAGCGAGTCGGCGGCCGCAGCGGACCTTGAGTGACCGGTGGCTACCAACCTGTGGCCGTCTGCAGTCTTCCCAAGTTGCGACAAAAACCGTCAGGGTTTTGCTCTCCTACGAGGCCAACGAAGACACCGGCTCCGTTCTCAGCGGCGCGAGCGACGTCCGATGCCTTCCGAGTACGGTGCACCCATGAGCGACGACGAAAATACAACGACAGAGGCCACCACTCACACCCAAGACGGGGACACGACGAAGAAAACGACCACCACGACGCACACGGAATCGACCACAACCGAGTCGTCGTCCTCGAGCAACGAATAGCTTTCTCTGCTTCTCAAGATCAAGCGGAGTCAATCCGTTGGGGCTTCGTCGTAGCGGGCAGTTCTTTCTCCATCCGAGAGAACGCCGCCGCGATCGGGACGTCAGTGGACGAGTGCGCCACGATGGAGACAGCGATCGCGATCACGATCAGGTGGAACAACGCCGCCGAGTGCACGGCGCCGCTTTCAAGGACGAGGAGCCCGTAGAGGACGGAGGCGAATCCTTTCGGTCCGAACCAGGAGGCGGTGAGGCGTTCCTGCCATCCGAGCTCACTCCGCAGCAGGGCGAGCTCGACACCGATCGGGCGGGCAACGATCAGCAACAACACGGCGAAGAGGTAGCCGCTGATGGGCACGTCCGCGAGGATCGTGGGGGTGATGAGGGCGCCGAAGATCAAGATGGCGAACAGTTTCACGAGTTCGCTAATGATCTCCCCGAACTCTCTAAATGCGTCGCGGGCTTCGGGTGCGACGCTAGCGATCGTGATCCCCGCACTGAACGCGGCAAGATACGGGTTCGCGCCCGTGGCCGCGGTCACCCCGAAAACCAAAAGTCCTGTTGCCACTGGCGCCAGCACTGTGTAGAGCTTGGTGGCGCCGAAGAACGGCAACGCCGCCAGCAGGCGGACCGCGACGGGGACACCGACGCCGATTCCGATGCCGGCGGCGAGGTCGATGATCAGGGTCGGGAGATCAACGGTGGGGCCACCGCTAGAGGCGATCAGGATCAGGACCACGGGGAGGGCGAGGCCGTCGTTGAATCCGGATTCGACACTGAGCAGGTGCCGGAGGCGGTAGGGGATCTCGACCCGGCCGACGATCGCGGACGCGAACACCGGATCCGTCGGCGCCAACACGGCCGCGACCAGGAACGCTTCCGGCCACGACAAACTAGCCACGAACACGCCAAGCACGGCACTCACACCGAAGGTCAGCGGCATCCCGAACAGCAGTGCCCGTCCGGGGAGCCGGTAGGCGCCTCGGAGGTCTTTGATCCCGATGAGTTGCCCGTCGGTGAACAGGACCGTGAAGAGGGCGATTTCGGACAGGGTGGACACGGCGGGGTCGCCGGGTTGCAGGGTGATGACGCTGAGCATGCCGTGGCCGAGGAGGAACCCGGCGACCAGGAACAGGACCGTGGTGGACAAAATGGTCCGGTTCGCAAACCCCGAAATCAGGATCGCGATCAGCAAGGTGATCGCGAACGCGAGCAGCACAGCGGTCATAGCTTCATCCTTCCCTGTCGCAGGGGTGTGACCGAACGCCGCACCAAGGCCGCGGTGCGAAGGACGCCGATACCTAGCGGTGTTGCGTTCTGGTGACAATGAGGCCACGTCACCGGCTGTGGCGCTCCTGCCAGCGAGAAATGGGCTACAGCTTGACACCTATGACGCTTCTCGACCCCCCACGTCCTGCGGAGCCGGTATTTGGTGGCGGTCCGTCCGCCTCGTATGCGGTGGCCCTTCGCACCCGAACGAATCTTGTTCTGCATCGGAACGATGGCTCCGAGGAGCTTCTCCCCGTGACGCGGTGGCTGGACGGCCCAGACGAAGCCGATCTGGGCGTGCTGCGGGAAGCGGCCGGCCCAGTCCTTGATGTCGGTTGCGGGCCGGGCCGCATGCTCGACGCGGCCGCCCAGGCAGGGCTGGTCGCTGTCGGCATCGACACGGAAAAAGCCGCCACAGATCTCACGCGACAGAAGGGGTTCAACGCGATCACGGGCAGCATCTTCGACCCCCTCCCCGGAGAAATCTTGTTCGGGACCATCCTGTTGCTGGATGGCAACGTCGGGATTGGCGCTGACCCTGCCGCCTTGCTGGCCCGGTGCCGGGACCTTCTCGCCGCGGGCGGGACGGTGATCGTGGAAACACACCCTGAGGCAGACCGTAACGACGTGTTTGTGGCGCATCTCGCCTCGGCAGATGGTGGGGACCGTTCGGACACGTTCCCGTGGGCCGAAATCGGCGCTGTCCCGCTTACCGGGTATGCCGCACGCGCGGGGCTCTACCCGGTGCAGCACCGGATGGGAAACCACCGCACGTTCGTTCACCTTCAGCACCGCAGGTAATAACGCCCAATATCGAACGGCAGCACCACCGTCGAGTCCCAGCGCAGGAGGTCCAGTCGGACGACGGGGGCTCTTCGGGTCAGGAATGTTCGGGTCGTTTCTGGCGGGCGAATTCCGCGGGTTTGTCCGGCCCGTTCCAGATGGTGACGATCCCCCACGCCGTCGCAGCCAGGGGAACCGACAAGATGGCTCCCACGATCCCGCCGAGGATCGTGCCCGCAGTCAGGGCGATCAAGATGACGAGTGGGTGCAGTTTGAGGGTGCGGCCCATCACGACGGGTTGAAGGAAGTTGCCCTCGAGCTGATTCACCAACACCACCACGGCAACGACCCAGAGGGCGGCGACGGGGCCGTTGGAGACCACAGCGACGAGAGCGGCAAGGATCCCCGCGGCGGTCGCGCCGACCAGGGGCACGAACGCGGCGATGAACACGATCACCGCCAACGGGATCGCGAGGGGCACTCCGATGATGAGGAGCCCTGCCCCGATGCCGATCGCGTCGACCAGGGCGACGGTGGCAGTGCCGCGCACGTAGCCCCCGAGGGTTGTGACGGCCTGGTCGCCGACCCGCTGCGCCCGTTCGAGGCGGTGCCCGGTGAACGGGCGGCACAGGAACGCCCAGATGCGGGGGCCGTCTTTGAGGAAGAAGAACAGCACCACTGCGAACACGGCGGCGGAGGTGGCGAAGCTGCCGGCCGCGGATACCCCGGCGAGGGCCCCGGTGCCGAACTGTTTGCTCGACAGGAAATCCAGCACTGACGCTTTGGCGTCCTGGAACTGCTGGTCGCTGATTGGGAGGTTTCCGGCTAGCCGCCGGACCTGGTCGGCCCCGTCCACCGCAGAGGCCGCCAGGTCGCCGAACTGCGACTCCACGCGCAGGACAATCACCCACACGACCGCACCGAAAACCCCGAGGACGGCCAGGAGACTGACCCACGTCGCGACCGCAGACGGGACGTGATGCCTCCGGAGGAAGTCAACCAAGGGGAACATGGCGGAGGCGATGATCAACGCCAGGACGATCGGGATGATCACCACGCTCAGCTGCGTCATCCCGAACACCAGCGCGACAGCCACTGCCGCCACCAGAAGTACTTGCAAGCACCGGGTCGCGAACGTGCCAAGAGAGTCAGACCACAGCGTCTCGGGCACCGACACCCGCGAAGGCTCACGCTCGGGCGGGGTAGTCCGGTGAAGGTGGCCCATCAGGTGCGAGCCGGTTCGTCGTCGCGGCCGCCGGGTTTGGGGTCGATCATGGTGTGTCGCTTTCAGAGGTGGTGGGGAAGGGGAAGGGTAGGAGGGTGAGGGTTGGGGGACTCTGCCCTCCCACCCCGTCTAATGGGCCGGGCGGTCGGGGTTAGGCGCCGTAGCCGGCGCGGTCCACCTTCCGGTGGTAGCGCATCCCGGCGAGGCCCCCGAGGAGTGCCCCGATCAGGGCGATCACGGCGACGGCTAGGACGGACAAGGTGGTGCCGAGGGTCATCTGCCCGGACATCGACGGCAACGTCCCGATCCGGTCCAAGATGTTGTACTGGCTGCCCGCGATCGCTCCGATGACGCCGAGGACGATCGTGATGACCAGCGCCCACAACCACACGGCAAGGCCCTGCTTCAGGCCGGAGAAGCGAGTCATCCGCCCGGCGACATACCCGCCGGCGAAGTAGGCGATCAGGACGACGACGAGGAACACGATGACCGCGCCGATACCTGTGGTGGTCTGGTTATTGCTGGCCGTGTTCGCGGCGTCCCCGTTGGTGGTGGCGTTGATGCCGTATCCGATCGCGGTGAGGATCCCACCGAGGAGGACGGTGAGGCCGGTGGCGGTCAACCAGCCGAAGAACGCCACCCCGAACTTCATGCCGCCGTATTCCTCTTTTTCCCGCGCGATCGCGGCGTCGCGGGAAATCGAGCCGGCGCCTTGTGCGGCGACGGCGGCGCCCAAAGGTTCGAACGCGGGAGCCGGCCCGGCATCGGTGGGGGCGGTGTAGTCGCGGCCCCTGGGGGTGCCGTAGTTGGGGTCGGATGGGGGTGTGGTGGTCATGATCATGCCTTTCATAACGGGTCGAGAGAACTGTGGGATCGCCTTGGGGCGATGTGATGTGGGGCTTGGCTGCGGGACCGTTGCTGTCGTTGTCGGTCGTCGATGTGCGTCGCGCGCGGAGTCTTCTTGTCCCGAGAGGTCCCGACGAGGCGCGTTATGGATGAAGGGTGCTGGTCGGGTGAGGAGCGGTGGCCGAGCCGACCGCATAAATGGCGATCTCTCCTAGGAGCACCATTCCCGCAATGAGGACGACCGCGACGACACCGCCCCGCAGGATGCTCGGAGGCATACGACGCATCCGCTGTTCCGCCTGAGGCTGACGAGACCTTCGGCGGGAGCGGAACGAGGAGGCCGGTTCCATGACTGCGTCCTGTCGACTGAGATGGGAGAAGACGAATCAGGGGTCTAGGACCGTCGTGACCATTCTTCCCGCAAACACCGGAATGGGTTACAAATCCGCGAGCCGTCCACAACGAGGAGGGTCTCGGGCGCCTAGCAGCTACTGAATGCCGTGCTGCCATCCGCCGGGCCGAATCCGTTGCCTCTAGCGTTTCGATGCTCGGTATCGCTATTTACCTGCCCGAAATTGACCATGGCGCTTTGGCGGAATATGGTCGCCATCGGTAGCCCAAGACCTAGGTCGCCGACAGATTGCGTCTCAATGATCGGTGGTTCCCATGACGACCCATGCCCCTCAAACCCGATCCGACGTGCCGGCCGAGAGACGCGACTTCGTCACCACCCGTGTTGGGCGCAAAGGCAATCGCATCGTGTCGTGGGCGACGTCGACCGATCACAAGGTGATCGGGAACATGCACCTGATCACCTCGTTCAGCTACTTCCTCATCGCCGGCGTCCTCGCCCTGGTGATCCGAGCGCAGCTGTTCGAGCCGGGACGGTCGGTCGTGGCATCGAAAGAGCAGTACAACGAGCTGTTCACCATGCACGGCACGATCATGCTGCTCCTGTTCGCCACCCCCCTCTTTTCTGGGTTTGCGAACGCCCTCATGCCACTTCAGATCGGGGCACCCGATGTCGCGTTCCCAAGGCTGAACGCGTTCGCTTTCTGGTTGTACTTCTTCGGCGCGATCGTCGTCGTCTCCGGGTTCTTTACCGCCCAGGGGGCAGCGTCATTCGGGTGGTTCGCCTACGCACCCCTGTCCGACACCACCTTCACCCCAGGCCTCGGCGGAAACCTCTGGGTATTCGGCCTCGCCCTCACCGGGTTCTCCACGATCCTCGGCGCGGTGAATTTCATCACCACCATCATCACCATGCGCGCGCCCGGGATGACGATGTTCCGCATGTCCCAATTCACCTGGACCACCCTGGTCACGTCGATCCTGATCATCATGGCGTTCCCCGTCCTCGCCGCCGCCCTGTTCGGGCTGGGCTTCGACCGGGTGTTCAACGCGAACGTCTTCAACCCCGCCAACGGTGGCGCGATCTTGTGGCAGCACCTGTTCTGGTTCTTCGGCCACCCCGAGGTGTACATCATCGCGTTGCCGTTCTTCGGCATCATCTCCGAGACCATCCCGATCTTCAGCCGCAAACCCATCTTCGGGTACAAGACCCTCGTCTACGCAACCATCGCGATCGCCGCACTCTCGGTGACGGTGTGGGCGCACCACATGTACGTCACCGGGTCGGTGCTGCTGCCGTTCTTCTCGCTGATGACGATGCTGATCGCCGTGCCGACGGGGGTGAAGATCTTCAACTGGGTCGGCACCATGTGGGGAGGGTCGATCACTTTCGAAACCCCCATGCTCTGGGCCATTGGGTTCCTGATCACGTTCACTTTCGGCGGCCTGACCGGTGTGATCTTGTCTTCCCCGCCGCTGGATTTCCACGTGTCGGATTCGTACTTCGTGGTGGCGCACTTCCACTACGTCGTCTTCGGCACCGTCGTGTTCGCGATGTTCGCCGGCTTCTACCTCTGGTGGCCGAAGTGGACCGGCCGGATGCTCAACGAACGTCTTGGGAAGATCCACTTCTGGTTACTGTTCATCGGTTTCCACATGACGTTCCTGATCCAGCACTGGCTCGGAGTTCTCGGCATGCCCCGCCGCTACGCCACCTACCAGCCCTCGGACGGGTTCACCTGGCTGAACCAGCTCTCCACCACCGGAGCCATGCTCCTCGGGGTGTCCATGCTCCCTTTCCTCTACAACATCTACATGACCGCCAGGAACTCACCCAAAGTCGAAGTCAACGACCCCTGGGGGTACGGGCGCTCCCTCGAGTGGGCGACGTCGTGCCCGCCACCGCGGCATAACTTCACGTCCATTCCCCGCATCCGATCCGAGTCCCCCGCGTTCGATCTGAACCACCCCGAAGCAGGCATCGCCCACGGGGTGGGCCCACTGAAGGACGCATCTGACTCCGACGTCCACGACCTCTCCGACGGGAAAATCAAATAGATGAACTCCTCTACGAAACCCTTGGAGATCCTGCGCGCCGCATTCGGTCTCGCTGAGTTGCTTTTCCCCGATCAGGTCGCCGAGCACATCCTCGGCCACCCCGCCGACCCGCGCGAGCGTGTCTTCATCCGGATCCTCGGCGGCCGCCACCTCACCCAAGCCGCCATCCTGCTGATCCTCTCCCGGCGGACAGCGCACCGGTTAGGCGGGGTCGTCGATCTTATCCATGCCGGCACCATGGTCGCCGTTGCCGTGACAGACCCCCGCCGGAAGGTCGCCGGCACCGTCAACGCCACCGTCGCGGTCGTCTTCGCCGCCGGCGAACTCCGGTGACGGAGCTCAAGAGGGTGCAGCGTTGGGACAGGCGTTCGGCCCTCGAACGTTGTTTCCAGGCCCTACTTGCCGACTATCGGTTGTTGTGCATGCGACGCGGGACGTGTCGGCCTGCGTACGGTGAACCCATGACGTACCGAGCCCCCAGCGTGCACACCCTCCACCGATGACCCTCGGCCCGGAAGGCTTTCCCCTCTGGCTGACCCTCCTCGCATCCGTTTCTCTCTTGGTCGGAATCGGATGCGCTGCCTGGGTCGTTATCGACGTGGTCCGTCGTCCGCAGAAGATGGGGGTGATGAATGTGGTGTGGCCGGCCACGATGCTGTTCGGCAGTGTGGCCTGGCTGACCTTTTACCGCCGCACCGGCCGCGCACCCCTCAAAGGCTACGATGACCACTCACCGGAACACGGCATGCCTGTCGCCGTCGCGACCGGGACCAGCCACTGCGGTGCCGGCTGCGCCATCGGGGACCTCGTCGGCGAGTTCTCCCTGATCGCCATCCCCGGGCTCGGCGCCCTCCTGGGTCTCGGGTCGCTGTATCAGGATGAGATCTTCGCCGGGTGGATCGCCGACTTCGTCCTCGCGTTCGCGATAGGCATCGTGTTCCAGTACTTCGCCATCGCCCCCATGCGCGGCCTCACCCTCCGCCAAGGACTCCTCGCCGCCCTGAAAGCCGACACCTTGTCGATCTCGTCCTGGCAGGTCGGCATGTACGGATTCATGGCCCTGGCGCAATTCCTAATCCTCCCCGCCCTGTTCGGTGGGAGAGCGGCGGTTCTCAGCCCGGAGTTCTGGTTTGTGATGCAGATCGCGATGATCATCGGATTCGCGACCGCGTACCCGGTGAACTGGGCCCTCATCCACACCGGCATCAAAGAAAAGATGTGACCGTAATGCGCTTTTTTGTTCTCCGCGCCCGGGAATCGTTTTGGTTTCTCCCTGCCGTCTTCGGGATCGCCGCCGTCGTCCTCGCGGAGCTCCTCGTAACCGTCGACCAGGTCCTCATCGACCACGGCACCCGAATCCCGTTCCTCGATGCACTCAGCGCCTCCGCGGGCAGGAGCATCCTGTCGATTATCGGCACCTCCATGCTGACCGTCGCCGGCACCTCGTTCTCCATCACGATCTCCGTCCTGGCGACCACCTCCTCCACCTACGGGCCACGGCTGGTGCGGAACTTCCTCGCCGACCGCGCCAACCAGATCGTGCTGGCAGTGTTCACCTCCACGTTCCTCTACGCTCTCGTCGTCCTCCGCGCGGTCCGGTCCGAGACCGACCAGGGCAGCGGTTTCGTGCCCACCCTTGCGACCCATCTCGCCGTCGTTTTCGGGGTGCTGGACGTGGCGGTGCTGGTGTTCTTTATCCACCACATCGCCGATTCCGTGCAGATCACCACCCTGCAAAAACGGGTCCAAAACGACCTGCTGGCAGCCATCAATCTCATCTACCCAGAAGACGTCGCTGACGACACCACCACCGCTACCCGCCAGCCGGCACTCATCGACACAGCACCGGTCCCGTCGAAATCCGACGGATACGTCCAACAGATCGACCTCGACGAGCTGCGGGACATCGCCAAAGACGCCGGTTGTGTCCTCGACGTCGTCGCGATGCCAGGAACCTTCGTCATCCCCGGAGACCCTCTCGTCCGCGTCTCCCCCGCCGACAAAATCACAGATGTCCTGAAGAAGGTGCAGGAAGCGTTCACGTTCGGGACCGCCCGGACGCCGCATCAGGATGTCCGCTTCGCGTTGCAGCAGCTCGTCGAAGTCGCCGTCCGCGGCCTCGCCTCCGGAACCAACGACCCCTACACTGCCGTCACCGCCCTCGACCTCGCCAGCACCGCCCTCATCCCGCTTCTCACCCGGCCACCCTCCGCCACCGCCCTCACCGACGGCGACACCGCCACGGTGATGGTGAAGTGGCCGGCACCGGACGACCTCATTCGAGACGTCTTCGCGGGCGTCACGACGTATGGGCTCGAGCATCCCCTCGTCATCGACGCCGCTACCCGCCTGGCTCACCGGCTCCTCGAGACCGCCCCTAACTCCACCGAACTCATCCTCAGGGACGCTCTCGCGACGCTGAATTCTTCTCGCTCCTGAACATCCCGCCCAGCAGAGGAATCGGGTGTGTACCGTGGCCCGCGACGGTCCCGACGGGCCCGATCACACAGGAGGATCCCCATGACAGAAGCGACCGTGGACGCCCTCGCCGCCGCCACAACCCCGACCCTGATCGACGTGCGAGAACCCAACGAATACCAAGACGGTCACATCGAAGGTGCTATCAACATCCCGCTCGGAGACCTGGCCGATGGAACGAGAGACGTCCCTAACGCTCATCCGGTGTACGTCATCTGCCACTCCGGTAAACGCAGCGCACAAGGCGCCCAAATCCTCACCGACCACGGCCTCGACGCAGTCTCCATCCGAGGCGGCATGAGCGAATGGGAAGCATCAGGGCACCCCACCGTGGTTTAAGCGAAACGCAAACGTCCCAGGCCGCGCCACGAGCGCGACCAACCTTCGAGTTTGCCTGGGCCCGTTGTCAGGTAGGCGGAAGGCTCGACCGGTCACCTGCGGAGTCGCGGCCGATGACGCTAAGGGTTCCGTTGGGTTCCAACACCACCGCCGCCACCAAGGCGATATCGCCATACCCGCCACTACGGATCGCTTGATCAATCTGGGACGACGTGATCCGGCTCGACCGCGTGGCCTCCTCACGCGCGACCCCGTCCTTGACCAGGGTGACGGGGCGTGACGTCACGGCCCGGCGGACGACCGGGAACCGGGTTGAGAGCCATGCGACGAGGAACTGCAGCGCTGACAGCAACAGCAACGCTGCAGCTCCCTCCGTCCAGGACACGTCCGAGCTCAGAAGAATCGTCGCGAGGGTGGAGCCCAAGGCGACGGTGACTATGAAGTCGAACGCGTTCATCTGGCTCAATGTGCGCTTGCCCGACAGACGCAACGACACGATGAGGAACGCGTAGGCGGCGGCGCCGACGACAATCACCCGGACAAGTTGAGCCCACGAATCAAACCACATCAGCACACACCCTCATTCAGCATCGGCGACGCCACAGGACCGAGCGCTCCCCTCACCCAACACCACGCCCACGGTCACCGTTCGATCCCCTTCACCATGCTTGCCACGATGACCTTTTCTCCACGACGACGGGTCGGCGTACGCCCCAGGCTCCCAGCGGCGCTGCTGCGATGAACCCGTGCACCGTGTTTCGGCAGGCAGGGCCGGTAGCGTCACCGGCAGTCACGTCACTCGATCAAAGGTTCCCGGATGAGCACAACAGCCATGACCATCGTCGGCGTCGACGTCGGCGGCACGAACATCGAAGTCGGCGCCGTCGACCCTGACCACCACGTCCTCGACCGCGCCAAAGCCGCCACACCCGAGACAGGCCCGGAAGATGTGATCGCTACCATCGTCGACCTCGTGCGCTCCCTCGACGCCTCCCCCACCGCCATCGGGGTCGGAATCCCCGGCGTCATCCACGAAGGACACGCCCTCACCGTCCCCAACCTGATCGGCTGGACAGAGAACGTCGACCTCATCGGCCCGCTGACGAAGCAACTCGGCGTCCCGGTGACGCTCGGGAATGATGCCAATGTCGGCCTTCTCGGGGAATGGGTCGCCGGTGCTGCGCATGGTGGGAAGAACATCCTCGGACTGTGGATGGGAACCGGTGTCGGTGGCGGCTTGATCCTCGACGGGCGCCCTTACACCGGGACCCGCGGTGCAGCCGGTGAGATCGGGCACGTGATCGTCCAAGCTGGCGGAGCACTGTGCACCTGCGGCAGGCGCGGTTGCGCCGAAGCGTATGCCGGGCGGCGATCCATGCGGGGCGTTGCCACCGCGATGGTCGACGCTGGCTGGAAAACGTCCCTGTTCGACATCCGCGACGACGAACACAAAACGAAACTCACCTCCAAAGTCTGGGCCCACGCCCTCGACGGCAAAGACCCGCTCGCGGTCAAACTCTTCGACACCGCCATCGAGACCCTCGGAGTCGCACTCGGTTCCACGAACAACCTCCTCGACCTGGACCGGGTCGTCGTAGGCGGCGGGCTCGCCGAGAAACTCGGCCAAGACCTCGCGGACCGCCTCCACACGGCCGCCGAGCCGTGGATGCTGCAACCCAGTCCCGATCTGCAGTTCGTCGTCTCGACCCTCCAGGATGATGCCGGTGTCGTCGGCGCCGCAGCCCTTGCCCGGGCCGCGCTCATCAACCCCTGAGTCGCGCAGCCACAAAACCCCTACTCGATCACGAACGACATCGACGCACTCACTTCACGCAGATCCCCCGACCCACGCCTGCTCCAGATCCGTGACAGACGGACCATCCTGGACGACTTCTTGGACCGTCACGCGGACACCCTAGGGCCGTAGAGACGGTCCGACAGCTCGCATAAGACGGCAACCCCCAGAAAGAGGCGGGGTGTCGACGTCACCCGAAGACGTCAACCCCTCGCACCCTTCACGTCAACAGCGGCACACCCGAATGCGCGGCCGGACACGCCGACACTACGCGCCGCCAGCTCGCTTTCATAGTCGGCAGAACACCCCTACACAGAGCTGCGGCACCCGAGATCGGCAGCAGTGGTGGAAGCGCGTGTCCTCGTAACGGGACGATTCGAGGACACGCGGAACCGGCCACCACGGGTGAGTTCGGGCCCACACCGGCAAACGGTTCTGCGCCCCGTCGTTGGGACGCTTCCCGACACCCTACGACGCAGAACCTCTTTCTTGGTATCGGATTCAGAGGCGTGGAGCCTCCGACTCGGCAGGCGAACACACCATCCCTACCCGTTCTCAGGGAGACGAGTGCGTCGGATAGCGGTCGTCATCGCGGACTCGGGCAGAAAACCTCCACTCGATGCCGCCAGCAATGACCTGACTTCCTTTCAGGAGTTGCCGCGCAAGGTCGAGAAGAACTGGTTGCGCTTTCCGCCCTTCTCGTCACGGCCGGCCCCTTGAAGACCCGTGTGCGGGCTGCGCAGGCCGGGACACTGCCTTGGTCGGAAGTCAACGAGCAAGAGGTGCGGGCGACGAGACCGCACACTTGACTGATGAGTAGATCACGCGGTGTCGCGGAATTCGATCGGGCGGACCTGCTCGCTAGGACACGGGAATACGTTGAACGGGCCGTCAGCGTCGATCCGGACGCCGGGTTTTCCCTCAGCGACATTGCGACGCCCGCTCAATGGCGGCTCGTGTTCACCTCCGCCATGGGCCCTGCTGTCATCGTCGAAGCCGTGGCGGGCGCCGTCCTTGCCCTTCTCCCTTGCGCCACCACCGCCCACAACACCTTGACATCCCTCAACCCGAACCAGCTCACCTCGCCCGGAACGGCTAACACCGGCGACTTCGAAGCCGCCCGGCGCTGGCTCCTCACCGACCTCGACCGGGCCACTCACACCCGACAACGCGCTGCGGCAGTCGTGTCCGACATTCGCACCATGGGAGCGCACCGACACCCCGCCCACCTCGCAGCCCTCGTCCTGGCGGTCGTGATCGTCGCCAACCACGCCGCCTTTAGACCCGAATAGGGTTGGCCGATAGCGATGATTCCAGGCAGGACATAAAAAAACGGCGTCCCCCACGGTGATGTTGATTAGCCGGATAAGTTCGCTCGGAAGTCGCTCTCGACGAAGGTGTTGCGCCCCTGGCATCGTCGCGACCGTCGATAGTCGCGACGCCCCCGGTGCGTCTTACTTCGCCGCCGTGTTGTCGGGTTCCGTGAGCAGTGTCTGTTTGACGAGTTCCGCTTCGGCCAAAAGCTCCTCGAGGTACTGGTTTGCGCTGTCGAGGTGGTTGAGGACGTCGTCTTGCGCGGCTGCGAGTTCAGTGGAGGTCGCATCCCGGTACCTTCCCTCCGCCCGGACCACCGGGTCAAGGGTTTCTGTCCGCCCTGTAGGTATGCGTCGTTGCCCGATGATTGTCGTGATCGCGCGCACGCTGATCGGTTCCCCGGTGCCGACTGCCCCGGTCCGGTCGATCGAGGGCAGCAACGCCACCCCGGATCGCCACAGGTCCCCCACTGGCAGCTCACACACGTGGACACCCGGCACCGCGGTCGTCGGATCCAGCAAGGGAAGGAATGAGGCCCTGAGGCGTTCGTAGTGCGGGGCGATCACGGAAAGCCACCCCGCGACCGCACATCGAGGACACTCCCCCGGTGACGCCGCCCGCGCGACGGCAGTGCCCTGAATGCTGATCACCCCCAAGCCACCAACCTCGATGACCGCAGGGGTGACCTTCCGGGCTTGCTCCCGGGTCAGGCCGAGGAATCCGGTCAGAACGATCAGGAATCCGTCACGCCGGCCGACGAGCCCCGTGGGGAACCGGAACCTCGACACTTGCCGTAACGCACCGGCCGGATCCAGGAGTCCTGGCCGAGGCGACCAGAGACTGTCCGGCAGGTTCGTCAACCGCGGCGCGTCTACCACCAGTCCCGCGCGGGCATGGACAGCCAGAATGACCGCGATGCGAGCGATCTGCGTGGACCTTGCCGCCGGGGAACGCATCAAGGAACCCGGCCAGCGTGTCCCGGGATGCCGGCAGCGGGGATATGTCGGAGGAGGCGCACCAGTCAGCGAACAGACCCCACGCCCACGATTCCTTGGCGCCTTTGATCGACGCCCCGGCCGTGCCCCTGGTCGACGTCATCGTTATCTCGATTCAGAGGCCGAGGGTGGTGACGGCGTTTTGCTCTAGCGGTGCGTTCTCCCGGGCATACACGTGCACCGTCGCCGGATTCTTGTGCCCGGTCTGCCGCATGATCTGGTGATCCGTCGCCCCAGCCCGGATCGCCTGCGTCACAAACCCCGACCTGAGCGAATGCCCGGTGATGTTCCTGGCGGGAATCCCGGCAGCGTGGGCGCGCTCGGTGACCATCCGCCCGATCGCATCCCCCTGCACCGCCGTCGCACGAATAGTGCCAGTTTTCGCCATCGACCGAAACAACGGACTCCTGCCGGGAAGGGTCCCGGTCCACGGGTCCTGGCAGACGTGGATCGCAAGGTTTTGACCACGAAGAGCACGCATCACCTCGGGACGGCCCTGCTCCTGCGCCTCGAGGAGCCGGTACCAACGGCGGAACGCACACGGCGGACACGTCGCCGAGTTCGCCCCGTACGGCAGCGCCTTGATCTGCCCGCGGCCTTCCTGGTCCGTCTTGGACGAACGGACCCGCACGTGAAGGCCATCCTCCTCATGCAGGAAGACATCCCCCACAAGCAGCGCGGACAGCTCAGATCGGCGGAACGCTCCGGCAAACCCGAACACCAAAAGGGCGATGTCCCGGGTTCCCTTCACCCCGGCGGGAAACGACGTGACATTGGTTCCAAGGACCACCTTGCGAAGATCCCCGACCAGGAGCGGGCTCGCCCGTTTCGTGGGCCGATGCGTGCTCCGGCGGATCCCATTCAGGGTGTCGGTGACTTGCCGGGCGGTGCAGGGGTTCGGGAACCCCCGCTCGTGATGGCCCCAGGCGATCGCGGCGACCCACCGGCCGATCGACGCCGTCGAATACCGCGGCAGATCCTCAGGGGTGCGCTGCAGGGCTTTCTCCGCGAGGTACTCCCCCACTTCCGTCGCGGACCGCGGGAAAGACAGCTGCTCATCGACGAGGTCCTCGGGGATGGGTTCCTTCTCTGTGTAGCCCGCCAACCAACGGCAGAACATCCGAAGATCTGACTCATAAGAGCGGCGCGTGCCTTCCGACAAGGCGGCACGCCGAAAACCGACCGAAGCCGACGTCAAGTCACGAGCCGCGACCTCTCCCCCCACCGGAACGGCTCGCACCTGAGGGCCAACGCCTGATGACACAGCCGCTACGCCAGGCGACCCACCGCTCGTCACAGCCGACTTCGCGTTGCTCATGAGGACTCCCTTTGCCGAACGCGCCCATCCAGACACTTTTCGCACCCGAAAGAACCCTACCGAGGTCAACACGGGTAATGCGCCTTATACGACGTTTGAAACGCGGGAGTGAAGCGAGGAGGCATGAACGCCAGCTCCGGAAATGGCGAGTAGCAAAGGCAAAAATGCAGGGGTAGAAGTGAGAACCCTCTGACGGCACATTTGCCATTCGGGGGCGCCGTTGGGTCGATTTCGTCATCGGGGCTCGACGGCCACGAAGCCACTCCCCCACCAGGAGGCGCAGTGAAGAACCCCTTCGCCCGCAAGACGACACCCACCACGGAGTCTCCCGCGGCCGATGAAGTGCCGGAAGTGCTCGGCAGGGGCACCGGCCTCAACGGCGCCGACATCATCGAGCTGGGCGTCTCCCACGCCGCCTGTCTCGCGACGAACCGGATCATGGTCGACGGCGCCCCGATCAGATTCGCCCTACGCAACCCGGATCGCGTCAGCCCGCACGACTCGGGCTGGAGTTTCTTCGCAGGCGACGAGAACGATGTCTACATGGACGCAGTCTCGAATCATGGCGTCTACGCCATCAACACGGTTGCGAACTACGACCCGGTCATCATCCGGATCCTCGACGAAGCTCCCGGTACCGCCTGGGTTCGCAACGGCGACATCCTCATCCCCGAACCCCAAGGGTTCCCGGAGCCGCGTGACTGACTCGCAGAACGATAACCGCTACTGCCCATACCTCCTGAAGCCGATGGGCCTTCGGCTCAACGGCCGCACGTACCTGCCCGTCGAGGCTCTTCCTGTCGAGATGGACGGCCTGACGGTCGGCTGGTCTGGTGGAACGACGACGACATGGCGGCCAATTGCGAATACGTCCCCTTCGACATGTCCGAGTAAAAGAGCTTCGGCCCGGGCCGATGGTTCGACTCCATCGAGTGACGCGTCCAGGGCGGCATGCTTCCGTCGCAGGCGGTCGCCGACATCCGCGCCCACGGCATCGACGACGCCCCCGCGTACCGTGGCGAGCCGGGAACGATCCCGGAAGGCGCCCAGCCCACCCGCCTGCCCTACAAGCAGTTCCTTCACTATTTCGGGGGCTACGGATCGCGCAACGCCCGGCGCAACGACGACATGACCTTCCAACGGGCTCACACGTTCGAGTGGCGCATCCCAGCTGACGCACCCGTGTCTTACATCACCTGGGAGCGAGGCGGCGTCGTAATGGGGTGGCTGTGGTGGAACGACACCCTCGACGCCGCCTGGCACATCCCGAACGTCACCGAGCCCGGCTCGCGGATCGAAGACGGAATCACGCTTCAGTTCAATCACCCCTGGGCCTGGCGCATGGCCGACCTTCACGAAGACGGCGTTTCGGCCAGTCGAGCCATCCAAGAACTCATGAACGTCGGACCGAACGATGACGGCAGCATCGTCCCTCCCCAGCAGCCCCTCATCGCTCAAAACCTGCGACACCTTCAGGAGGTGACGGGATCCGCCGCGTACGAGGAGGCGCAGAAGCGGTACATGCACGACTGGCGGGCCGAGACCAGCGCTCGTGAAGCCGCGGAGCGTATCTACTACGCCGCCCGTCCTGACGAAGCTGAAGCCCCTCCGACCGCTCCCCCGACGCCACCTCTTGCCTCGGCCCCCGCCGTTGCCCAAAAGGCCCCGAGCGCAAAGCGTCAGGCACCCCGCTGGCCGTTGGGCCGGGGGTCCGAGTCGTGAGTGACGACGACATCATCCGAGACGGCGAGCGCAGGATAGCGGCCATGACGTCCGAGGAGAGGAACGAGCTCCTCCACCGTCGTGATGGGTACTACGCCTTCGATCGACACCGTGATCTGCCGCGTGGCCGTCGCTACTTCTACAAAATCGTCGGCGCGGACCAGTTCGAACTGGTCGATGGGGCTTGGAAGCTGCTCGGGCAAATGGTGACATGTAAGCACGAGCCGCGGTGGTGGCTCATGACAGGCGAGGAAAGCTTTCCACCGTGTTGACCATTCTGAACTCCCTGTGGGAACGCCCAAATAAGTGGGATTTTGTTCGCCCCTCACGTCAACGCGTCCTACTCACCAAAAGCCTCCATCCGCGAACAGACATTCCGCCCGTTCCGTGGGAGGTCTATTCGCGTTTCGGACATCTATTCGCGAGACGTCGGACTTCTACTCGCGCATACCGGACTTCTGTTCGCAGGAGTGCGAAGTCGCTGACCGGTTCGAAGTTAGCGCCGTACAGCGCGTTGTTCCCTGGGTGGCGAGGCATGCTGCCCAGCAGTCGGCTGAGTCGCGTGGAGCTTCGGGTCATGCCGAGGCCTATGCCGACGACTGAACCCCAGGCGGACTCAGGCACTCCCCCGCGACCTCGACGCGGAAATGCGCCAGGACGTCGTCGGGGTCTCGACCGCTTGTCCTGGACATGTGGACGAATGTCATCGTCGTCTTATAGGCAAGGCCGAATGTCATGTCTGCGCTGGGGCCAATGAAGAGCCGGTTGGGGTTATGGGCGGGTGGCTCCATGTCGTCTTCCTTGCCAGGGCAGCCTGCATGGAGTGACGGAGTTCTCGAAGGGCCTGGTTCCGTGCCGAGCGGATAGCTCCGGAGGCCATCCGCAGTTGGTCCCGCTTGCGGATGATGAACTCGTCTTTGACACCCCAGGTCGCTAGGTGCGCGTGAGTGAGCTCCATGACGAGCTCATCGTCGAAGTCGTCGCGGAGGGTCGTCGCTCACCGGGAGACATGCGCCGCAGCAGTAGCGAGCCGCACATTGCCGAAGTGCCAGCGGTGATGGTTGACGTCTCCGCTCAGAGTTGCATCAACCAAAGCCAGGCCAGGCCCCATCCCGAGGCGGTTATCGCCTTCCGTGGTCGTCCCCCAGGGTCGGTTCACCCCGGGTCGCCGCGTGAAGCCATGCGGCGAAACGACACTGAGAGACAGGCAGCCTGCTTCACTGGTGTGACTGGTGACACCAGTGAGGCTGGTGCGACTGGTGACACCGGCAATTATGTTGCCCGCCCGAGCAATGCTTGAGACGGGTGAGTGGTGGGCATCAAATGCCGCCACGCCCCAACGGCGCTGTACGGCTGTCTGAGGGAATAAAGGTCCAATGTGGGCCAACTACCTCAACCTGCCCGAGTTCGTTTGATACACGCGATTTCGCGCTAACTGGTGACACTGGTGAGACTGGCGAGCGTTTCCTGGTGAGACTGGTCACAACTCTTTCGCTGGTCTTGCTGTCGTCACCAGTTAGGGCTGCCTGGTCACACCAGTAGTGCCAGCAAAGCCGGTTTGCCTATAATGGTGATGTTGGCCCAACAGTTGTCACCTTCGTCACTGGTGGCACCACCTAGGCTGGTGAGAATGGTGACGCTCATGAGCAACCTGCGAACTTCATGAAGCTCGTGGCATCACCTGCCTCACTGGTGAGACCAGCCACACCAGTCAACGGGGAAGCGACCCCGCGCGAGGAGCATCTAAATGGCAATCACACTCGACCGGTCAGCGCTCCAGCGCGTCGTAGCCGTCATCAACAACAAAGGCGGCGTCGGCAAGACCACTCTTTGCGCGAACGTCGGCGGCATCCTCGCCGCAGGCGGCTGGCGGGTTCTCATTCTCGACCTCGATCCGCAGGGGAACCTCGGACTCGACCTCGGCTACCACGGTACCGAGCAGGACGACGATGGCGCCGGCCTGTCCAAAGCGTTGCTGTTCGGTGAGACCATCGCGCCGGTGAAAGCCATCCGCGAGAACCTCGACGTCGTCCCCGGCGGACGCCTCGTAAACCACATCGCACGCAGCCTCGGGCAGCAGATGGGGGAGTCCGGCAACACCAGCGCGCAGACGCGTCTCGCCCTCGCCACCTCACTTGCGCCCATCGCGCTCGACTACGACATCATCCTTCTCGACTGCCCGCCGAACACGGACGTCATCCAGACCCTCGCCGTCGCCGCAGCCAGGTACGTCCTCATTCCCACCAAGGCGGACACCGCCAGCCTCCAAGGGCTCACCTTGACGGCTGAGCGCCTCGAGCAGGTGACCGATGTGAACCCCGACGTCGATTTGCTCGGCGTCGTCGTCTTTGGCTCCGGGGCGAGCTCTACGAATGTGCGCCGCGGCTTCGCAGATGCCGTCGTCGCTGAACTCGGGGGAGAAGCTGCCCGAGAGATGGTCTTCCAGAACTACATCCGCCATGCCGAAGCGACGGCTATGGCGGCACGCGAGAAGCGACTCCTGGTCCACGAGCTCGACGCGAAAGTGAAGAACGCGCCGAAATGGTACGAGGCATTGAAGGCGGGGGAGAAGGTCGAGTCACCCGGGCCACAGTCCGCGGGCTCCGTCGCGGACAGCCTCTTTGCAGTCACCCAGGAGCTCATCGCCAGACTCACACAGAAAGAAGAAGACGCGGCCGCGGCCGCCGAGACGAAGGCTGACACCTATGTCTGACACCTCGAACCGTTCCATCGGCGCTCCACCGCCCATCCGCCGCAGCGGGGGGGCAGCTTCCCTCATCCGGGAGAACCGACCTATACAGCCTGCCGAGGCGCCGGAAGTCTCGGGGGAAGCAACGCCGGAGCGTTCCATCACAGGCCCGCCGCCGGCACCCCGCATTGCGGTCCAGCAGACCATCGCCTCGGCGCCCGAGCCGGATCTCAAGCAAGCGGTAGCCCCGGAACCTGCAATCCCGGTTACAGAAGACGCCCCGTCGGCTGCGCCCGCGGCATCAATCGCGCCGTCACTTCCCGCAACAACCGCCACGGCACCGGCCTCTACGCCATGGACGCGCAAGAAGGGCGCCGCGCCAGCTGTCGAGAGCCCCGACGACATCATCAAGGTGACGTTCGAGATTCGCCGAGGTGACCGGGACGCGTTCAACGCTGCCTTCGCGATGGCGAGCGCCCGCGAGTTCTACACGTCCCCCAAAGAGATTCTTCAGCGCATCTACAACGCGGAGACGAAACGTATTGAAGACGCGTACAACGATGGTCAACCTTTCCCGCTTCGAAAGAAGCAAGCGCCTCGCGGAACTCCCATCCAGCCGCGAGGGTAGTGCGAGGACCACGGGCGTGTGTGCGAGTTGGTTCGCGGCAATGTCGGTAGATACCTGTAGTTATCGGGGAGTGCGGCGCGAGTTCCCTGCGGTGAACCGCGACAAGAGTCCCGACACGCCGACTCGCGTCGGGGGCAATGTCCGAGACTCAAGCCATGCTGGCCGCACACGGAATCCAATATTGGACCTGGGGAGGCCAGGATGACGAGCGACGCAGCTGCCGACACCGGCGACAAGTGGCATGAGGACGGCGACGAGCCGAATGCGGTCAGCTCCCTGGGTGAAGCCGCACCGCGCATCGAACCGGTGATTCCCGCAGGCTTCTTCAACGGTCTCGAGATGACGAAGGATCAGGTCCGGCTGATCGATTATCGGAGCTCTCTCGAACGTAACGGGGGCCAGCCGGACGAAATTGCGTTCTCCGCCCGCGTGTGGGCGCAGGTGTCCCTGCCATACAAGGATCCAGGGGAGGTGCCGTTCTGGGTCCGTCGGAACGGGAACATCACCCTGCGCGTCCAGCCGGCCGCCGTCACAGACCGTGCCGGCAACGACACTGCCGCGTACCCGTTCGGAATCTTCCCGCGTCACATCATGACCTGGATGGCAACGGAAGCGGTTCGCACCAGGAAACCGACCCTCGAGCTCGGCGACGACATGCAGGAATTCATGGAGAAGCTGCAGATCAAGGCTGGCGGGAACAGCCGGAAGTTGCTGGCGAACCAGATGGAGCGCGTCTTTGGTTCCCGCCTCAGTGTCGAGGGTCTCGTCGTCGGCGCTGACGGAACAGGGTATGGCCACTCGAAGGAGTACTTCCCGATTGCCGACAGCACACAGCTGTGGTTCAACGAGAAGGACGAGTTACGTCAGCCCGGACAACCGGGACTGTTCACCTCGAAGGTCACCCTCTCGGACAGGTTCTACGAGTCCATTATCGAACGTCCGGTACCAGTGGACCCCGGCGCGTTGCAGGCGCTTGGTGCCAAGCCTCTGACGTTCGACATCTACGTCTGGATTGGGTACCGGCTCTACGGCATCGAGTACCCGACGAAAATGGCGTGGGCTGAGTTGCACAAGCAATTCGGGTCCCAAACGAAACGACTCCGCGATTTTCGCGCAGCCTTTGCAGGCGCCATTCGCGACATCGCCATCATTATGCCGGGTCTGCGCTACGAGCTCGAGCCCGACTACTTCGTCCTATACCCGAGCCCGACTCCGATTGAGCAGACAGCGAAACGCCGCATTGTACGGACGCCGAGGTCGTCTGGGGCTCCAAGGAATCTTCGCGCCGTCGAGCCTCCCGAGGCCGATGCCGGGGACGAGTAGGCCCGGCGCGACACGAGTCACTTTCGCCAGAACCGGCCCGCGAGCAGAGTCCCTCGGGCCGGTTTTAGCGTCCTCGGCGCGAGAAGAATCCCTCGATGCTGCGGCGGAACGTCGACGTCAGCGGCGGTGTGCGACGGGGGACTCTTGTCGCGCTCAGCCGTGGGGCGTGACGCTTCGACGAGGGGCTGAGTGGGGGACTCTTGTCGCGCTCTCTTGAGGGATTCTTGTCGCGCATAACCGGGCTCTCCAGTTACATGCACACCAGTGCTTGCGAGTCCGCCAATATCATTGCTGTGATCAGGGGACTCTTGTCGCGGAGACGCGCACGGGATTCTTGTCGCGCACCGACTGTTCGCCGGCACACTTGATGTCTGCTGCGGAACGAACCGCCAGAAGAATCCCTCGGCATACGGCCCATCAGCCTCGAGGGATTCTTGTCGCGCCTGGCAACAATCGGCGGTTGGCGTCGCCGCTGACAACCCATTCAAGAGCACGGGCGAGTGGAGGCCCGCGAGAAGAGTCCCTCAGCGCGACAAGAGTCCCTGAAATCGTGAGCGCGAGAAGAGTCCCTCAGGCGAACCTCATCAATTTCAGCGCTCAGAGCCGTTCTGATCCTCCCGGTGTAGTCAGTCTTGAACTTCGGGGGTCGAGTCGCTCAAATAGGCCCCGCAGGGCCTCTCAGAAGCATTTCCGGTTCGCGAGCAACCTGCATTCCGAGGTGCACTTCCTTCATCCCTGCTGCTTTGGAGTTCTCCACTTGGACGCTGTTTCTCCCCTCTTTACTCACGTTAAGAGCGGCCAGTTTTACAGGGTGCTTTACGAGGAGGAAGTACAGGAGGGGTTATCCACACCCCCGCGGATCCTTGTTCTGACACCGATTGCAAGTCTTCGCGGAGCACGGTTAGCGCGAACAGAGTCCCTCCAACCGCGAACAGAGTCCCTTCAAATCGCGAGAAGAGTCCCTTATCCACAGGCTCTCGGCAAGGGTAAATCGAGGGACTCTTGTCGCACCCTGGATCTCGAGCAAAACTGTGGATAAGTCGGCGCGGCGAGGCGTTTGAAGGGACTCTTGTCGCGCACTACGACGCAGCCCTGTCGGGGCGCCGGTGTTGAGGGACTCTTGTCGCGCTGATGTCTCAACGACGCGCGCGCAGTGTGCATCGAGGCTGATCGCCGGGGGAGTCGCGTAGGGTCCAGGAACGGGAGCGCTCGCGTGTCGTCGACAATCGTGGCCGTAACGACGACGTCTTGGATATGGCCGAGCTACCCGAGGCCAGGCCGGACCGAGGAGGCACTGAGTACGACGAGGAGCCTTCCGGCTGCTACGCCCTGGGTGTGTGTGACGAGCGCCCAGCGGCGCTCCGAGACGCCACCCTGGTCGAAGGCCGACGTGGCGACCCGTTCGGGCTTTAGGTGTCCTGCCTCATGACGTTGTGACCTCAACGTCATTCGCCTCGCAAACCCTTAAGTCTGGGGCCGTGAAAAGCGAACTTCGAAAATGCGGAGTCAGGCGCCGAATCCCTCGCCACCAGTTACGGGGATTACGGCCCCAGTGAGGAAGGTGCTGTGTGCGGTCCAGTAGATGACGTCTGCGATTTCTTCTGGTTCCGCGAAACGACCCAGGGGTGTTGCGGCGAGCATCTTCGCCCGGTTCTCTGAGGTGAGTGGGGCGATCATGTCGGTTTCGGTTGTTCCGGGCGCCACCGTGTTGATTCGGATGCCGCGTGGTCCGTATTCCCACATGGCCGAACGCATGAAGCCCTCTAGCGCGGCCTTGGATGCGGTGTAGTGACTGCTGCCTGGGATTCCCGTGTGGGCGCTTTCCGAGGAGACCAGAACGATGGAACCCGATCGTTGGCGGTTCATAAGCTTGGCGGCATGCTTGACGACCATCATCGAGCCGATGGTGTTGACCTCAAATACCTCCCGAGCACTCTCCGCCGTCATTCGGACGAGGAGTTCTTGCCGGGTGATCCCTGCGTTGACCACGACGACGTCGAGCCGACCTGTCGAATCCAGCACAGTCCGCACGGCGGATTGAATGCTGGATTCGTCTCTGACGTCGGCTTCCACGCCCGTGACGCCGGCCGGCACTCCGGTTCCTCGGTGGGTGCCGGTGACGAGATCGCCTCGTTCCGCGAAGAGCTTGGCGGTTGCAGCTCCGATGCCGCGGGACGCTCCAACGACGAGGACTGACTGCGGCTGTGTTCTTTGATGCATGCCTCGATTATCTGTTACGTTGTGACCCGTGCGGGGGTAGACCCCTCGTAAGTTTGGTCGCTGGATAGCGGCTCAGGCTGGACACTCTCAAGCGCTTGGCGCCGGTGTGCAGCTGCATTGCGCCTTCGCTGGGAGTCCCAGAGAAGGAAGGCGGAATGCATGGCGGAATCACAAATCAACGCACTCGGACAGTGGGTCGTCCTTGACCGTTTTGGTGACACGACAACGCTGCTCGCCGTTGGGAATCAGGACCTTGACGGGGTGAGCCCTCGACGCCACCTTTCTCAGGTCGGCCGTCAGGTGCTGCTGCCAGCGCTGACCGAGGCCCTTTCAAATGGCTCCGCAGTTGATCGGGTGGCCGAGTTTGGTGACGAGAGCTACGTCGTGCGGGTCAAACCGATCCACACTCCCGACAAGTCGCGCGTGGTTGGCGCGTACGGGATCTACACGGAAGAGGGGAGGCAACTGCCCCCGGAACCGTTGATTGGTGCTTGGCAGTGGACCGTGGACCTCACAGGAAACAACGTGGGTGACACGTCTTCCCTCTGGGACGACAACCTGTATGAGCTGCATGAGTTCCCGAAGTCAGCGTCGCAAAGTTCACGAGGTCCGGTGGGGGACTGGTTGACCCGACTATTGCCGTACGAGGAACGGGCACGGGTAAAAACCACAGTGGACGCGGGGTTGGCGGCGGGGAACAACGTTCACCAGCTCCTCACGTTTGGAGCCATCACGCGATTGGGAACACCCAACCCTGGCAAGAAGCAGCTGTCGCTGGTGGGCTCAGCGGTACCGATCGAGGGACGGCCAGGCGTGCACTTCGCCTACGGGTTTACCAGAGAGGTTCAGCGGCCAAGCACGTACCGGACTACTGGCCTCGACGTCGTGGATCCGACAGAGTTCACGCGGGCTTACTTCGCGCTGGCGTCGGAGACGGCCTTCGCCGCCGTGGATTGCGCGCAGTCCTACACGTTCATGACGTCTCCGAGCTGGGGGCTTCTTGGCTTCTACGAACCGTTCGAGGGGGACATCGCTGCTCTCGCTACGGAGAAGGGCCGGCTCGAGTTTGAGACTTTCATCGAGCAGGCCCGCCAAAGCGACGGTGAGACCCAGCTCGACGTCAAGCTTCTTCGCGCCGATGGGACGACCGACTGGTTTCGAGTACGGGCGGCGCGCGTGGACAAGGCAGGGGACTCCAGCCGGTACCTGATCCTTTCGATTGGAGCGATCTGAGATGGGGCTCCTCGAAGGAAAGACGATCCTCGTCTCAGGGGTCTTCAACGAGACGTCGATTGCCTACCGTGCTGCCGAGGTCGCCCAGCAGCAAGGGGCGACGGTCATCCTGACGGCCTTCGGCCGGCGACGCCGCATCACGGAGGCGATCGCACGTCGCCTCCCAACGACGCCACCAATTGTTGAGTTCGACGCCACCCTTCCGGAGGACGTGGGGCTGCTCCATGACCAGGTCGCCCAGCACGCGGACCACCTCGACGGCGTCGTCCACTGCATTTCCGCGAGCTTCCCGTCCGTCGTCGGAGACCACTTCGCGAGTGCGGAGTGGCAGGACGTCTCACACTCTTTTCAGGTGTCCGCGTACTCCTACCAATCTCTCGTGCGCGGAGTCGACAAGCTCCTCGTCGACGGCGCAAGCGTCGTGGGATGCACGCTGGACGGTTCCGTGGCCTGGCCTGTGTATGGCTGGGCCGGCGTGGCCAAAGCCGCCTATGAGTCCACGAATCAATATTTAGCCCACCACTACGGCCAACGAGGCATCCGCTGCAACCTCGTGGCGTCAGGACCCATTGAATCCTTCACGATGAAAGCGATCGAAGGCATCGATGAAGTCGACGGCATGTGGGAGAGCCGAGCGCCACTGCATTGGGACAGCACCAACAGCCGCCCGGTAGCCCGGTCGATCGTGGCGCTGCTGTCCGACTGGCTGCCGGCAACCACAGGATCCGTCATCTACGCAGACGGAGGATTCCATGCCGTCGCCTATTGATCGGCGAGGCGGAGACGGACGGTCAGCCGAGAAAGTACTCGAGGAGCTGCGCCAGCTCCCTCGTAACAACACTTTGCTTGGCCCAGTGTTTGACGCCGGGACCACGTCGACGCGTGCCCTCCGGGGCGTCATCCTCCGTGTAACCGCGATCGCGCAATTCAGCCAGGGCGTTGAACATCGACGGCTTACTCATCGACGGCTTCACAACGTCATAAAGATCCGCAACGGTCCGGGGCTCCTGCAAAAGAGCTCGAAGCACGAGGACACGCGAGGGCGAGGTCAGCATCTCCTGAAAATGGGCGACCTCATCGGGAGTGTGCCTCATCAGGTTCTCGGGCCTCGGCATGCGCCCAATTGTGGCGCTAATCGAGAGGCCACACCCGTCCGCTGCTGACATAACCCCGCCACAGTCACAGTCTCAATTGCGACTTCCATAGTTCAACCCGGGATCTCGCAGCCTTCAAACAACTGACGCCCCTTCGGGCGTCAGCGATAGCTATGCCATTTCCCCGGCCGTTGCTTCAAATTTGCTGGCCTTGACGACTTGACCTCAAATTGCGTGGGTTTTTTGCAGTGATAGTTGGAGAGTCGGGGATGGGCTGCTAATTCCTTCAACTGATTTAGGCACGATGCTAGGAGACGAACGAAATGAGTGACATCAACTCGAACACACCGGAAGAGGTGTTCGGCGGGGCAGCGCGCGCCAGCGACTACATCGAGGAAGACACAACGTCCATCACGCCGCACCTGGAGCGACGCGTGAAGGCTGAGACGCCGACTGAGGGGCTGCCAAAGCTGCCGCCGATGCCGAAGAGCCCAGTGCGCCCCGAAGGTGCGCCGCCACGTCCTGAGCCGGTTCTGGCTGCGGTGCCCCCGGCACCGTCAACGCCGGCCGAAGCGCCCGTGGCGAGGTCGCGGGATGAGAGCTTGTCGGTGCTGTTTGGGGGAGCGGCCTCCGGGCTCAGCGCGACTTCGTCAGCTCCGGTGAAGTCGAGCAAGGGGCTGCGGGGATTGTTCCGCATGGCCCCTAGCCCGGCCGAGCTGGCCGAGCAAGAGCACCAGGCGCGCTGCTTGGCGAACGAGACGATCATCCGTCAGGCGACCTGGACCCGGCACGTGCGCATTCTCGTAGCGAACAAGAAAGGCGGCGTCGGCAAGACCCCGACCTCGATTCTTCTCGGCGGGGTCATTGCGGCGATCCGTGGCGGCTCGGTGGCGATCTGGGAAGTTTCCGACGACCCGGGAGCGCTCAACTACCGGGCCGAGGGGAATGCCCTGATCGGCCTTGGTGAGTTGGTGCGCGACGCCGACACCATCACCAGCGCCGGGCAGCTCATGGGCTACGGCGTCCCGCAAACCTCGTTCGCGACGGTCTTCGGCACCGTCTCCGAGGACCGTCCCGCTCTGACGTTCGAAGACGTGGTGAAGGTCTCCGACAAGATCGGGGAGTTCTACGGCATCGAGGTCATGGACTCGGGCAACGTCCCCACGTCCTCCGCGTTCCAGGGAGCGGCGTCCGTGGCCGACATTCTGGTCGTGCCGGTCATGAACTCCGGCGACGCCGTGGTGCAAGCCATTCAGGTGCTCAACGTCCTCCGTGCCGGCGACGCCCACTCCAAGGCCCTCGCGGAGAACGCGATCGTCGTTCGGCTGAAGGACGGCCGCCCCGAGAACGCGGCCGTGGCCGACGAAGTTGCTCGCCTCCTCCACGACGCAGGGGTGACTCAGCGCCACGAGGTCCCCTACGACGCCCACATTGCCGAGCGCGGGCAGCTCACGGTCGGCAAGCTCGCTCCCTCCACTCGAGACGCCTTGGCCGCTGCGGCCGCGGGCGTCGTCCGTTCGCTCCAAACCATCGTCTCCACCGCACGCTGAAAAGGACCCACCCATGCTTGATCTGCTCGCCACAACCGCCCTCCACACTCACCAGCTCGTCGCTGCGGTGGACAACCCTCTCGACGGGCTCGTGCCCGATTTTTCGTTCGGTGGAACGAAGTTCACGCAGCTCTGGCAGAAGGCCATTACCGCGATCTGGGGCATCGGCATCCTGATTTCGATCGTCTACCTCGTGATCGGAATCGTCGGCATGGCCGGTGCATCGGGCGAGGTCAACCCGAACCCTCAGGCCCACGCGGTCGGTCGAAAAAATGCCCTCTGGGCTGGCGTCTCTCTCGGCGTCCTGGCTGCTCTGGCGCTCGTTGTCGGCGCGATCCTAACCTTCGCCACCTAACCCACCCGCCACTCAACTTCTCAGGGGAGATGAACCATGCGCATGTACTCAGCATCCGGCCGTTCTCGGTGGCCAATCGTCATCGGGGCCGCGGTCGTCGTGGTCGCGGTGGGTGGCGGCATCGTCTACGCGACCAACCGTGGGAACAACCAACCTACGGCGACCATCACCACCAGCGCGCCCGCTCCGGCCGTCACGTCGATTCCGACTGGGGGCACGTCCGGTAGCGGCGACAACGAGAACGACGAAGCCCCCACGGGCTGCCTCGGAGGCCAAGACCGCGACGCGCCAATGGTCCTGGCAGCGCAGAAGGCGGCTAAGCACAGCACTTACGGGGCTGTCGAGGTTGCGACGTCGTTCTACCGCTGGCTCTGGCAGTACCCGACGCCTAATGCCTCCGACGCGGACACCGTGTCGAAGAGCATCATGGCGATCACGAGCCCCGTGGCTTATCGAGACCTCGCCGGGGCGTATCAGAGGGCCGGCGACAAACTCGCGGCCGGGGAAGTCCCCCCGGGGACGTCGTTCCACGTGTCGACCACTAACGGAATCTGGCGCGTTACGGAGCACTCGACGTCGAACCAGGTTTACGTCACCTTCGCCGTTGGCTATGTCATCGACGGGGCATTGAGCCCCACCAAGACCACCGTGAGCGGATTCGTCATGGATTGGGAGAACGGTGCCTGGCGCATCGAAAAGAGCATCGTCCCCGATCAGACCGTCTTGGCCAACGGCGGTACTCGATATACGGGAGGCTGCTGATGTCGGCGGCCGGAGACGTCGCCTGCGCCGTGAGCCCGGTGGGCTGCGCGATCGTTAGCGGTGGGAAAGCCATTGGAAACGCCGCTAGCGGCGTGGGTGATGCAGTCAACACGGCCAAGGGCATTGCTGATTTCTGGTCGGACCCGGCGGGCAACACTTTCAACATGTTGCAGGACGGGGCCAAGAGCCTGTCCGACACAATCATGCCCGCCATCACGAAAGCGACCCTGCCGGACCTGACGGCGGATTGGTTCATCAACGCCTACAAGGTCTCGTTCGCTCTGGCGATTTTCGTGATGGTGGCGCTGATCATCCCCCAGGTGGTGCGGACGGCACGCGGCCAGCAGTCCGGCCGTGACCTTGCGGAATCGCTGGGGCTCTACGCCCCCCTGTTCTTGATCGGTGCAGCGTTCGGCCCGTTGCTCGGGTCTTTCCTGGTCCGGTTCTTCGGCGCGCTGTCGGACTCCCTCATTTCGTGGGGGATCAACTCGTCGTCGCAAACGATCGTCGACAAGTTCTCAAAGATGCTTTCCGCGAAGGACAACGGGGCGGGCCTTGCCGGGGGAGCGATCGTGGGGGCGCTGCTGATGTTCTTCATGATCATTGGCCTGTTGATCGTGGTCCTGATCCTGATCGTGCAGCTCATCACCCTGTACTTCACAGGTGTCTTGTTCCCGCTCGGGTTCGTCTGGATCATCGACAAGTCCAAGCGGAAGTTTGGCACCAAGATCGCGTACCTCTGGTTCGGCATTTTGGCTTCTCACCCGCTGCTGTTCTTCATGCTTGCGATCGCCTACAGCATGGTCTCGTCCAGCGTCGACGTCTTCTCCAAAACCCCGACCCTGGAACGCACCGTGACTCTCGTGGTGTCGATCCTGTCGCTCGTCCTTGCGGGCCTCTCGCCTGTACTGCTGACGAAGTTCGCGCCCGTGCTCCCGATGGGTGGCGCGGGCGGTGCGCCGGCGGGCCCGATGATCGGGTCTTCCTCGATGCAAGAGGCAGACGCGAAGTACGGCGACTCCGGGGCCGGCGGCAGCGGCGGCGGCGGTTCGGCTGGTTCCTCGACCAGCTCAAAGGGCTCGCCTGCGAGCACGACGTCGGCCGACGCCGGCTCGGCCGCACCGGACACCGCTTCGGCGGGCAGCAAGGCAGCAGCAGCGTCCAACGGCGCTGAGACGGCTTCTGCGGGCGCAAAGGTCGGGGCCGGTGCGGGTGCCGCGGGCGGCGGCGCTGCGGCCGCAGAGGGCGGCGCTACGACCGCAGGAGCGGCCGAATCCAGCACGGGCATTGGTGCAGCGATCGGCATTCCGACGATGATCGCTGCCGGCGCGAAGGCCAGCTTTGACACGACGAAGAAGATCGGTGACTCGGTGGGCGCTGCCGCGGTCGAACCGGTCGTGGATCACGAGGAGCACTACGGAAGGGACCGGGCCCATGAGTCACACCGAGACTAAAAAACCTCCTTACGTCCGCTACCTCGGTGGGGAGTCGGGGCACCGGTCGTTCTTTGGTGGCACCGCGTCGCGGCCCCGGATTATCGCCATGGCGATCTTCATTGGTGGCGGGATGATCGGCGTCGCCTTCGGCGGCGGCCTGCCGGTCCTGTTCATAGCTGCGGCCGGGGTGGGCGTGACGATGCTCGTCACGGCCACGACGCACCGCGGGACGATCTTGCAGCGCCGGACGAAGCGGGCCCGCTGGAAGTCGAGGCAGCGCCTCGGGACCGACACGTTCATCCCGTTCGATGACGCCGAGTGGGACCGCCTGCAGAAGCAGGCGGCCAAGGCCACGAAGAAAGAGCAAGCCGAGACAGCCAAGCTCCTCCGCCAGATGCGGGCAAACCCGGACGGGTCAGACGGCATGGGTTGGTTGCAGTACAGCTCCAAAACGCCCGGTATCGCCTGGCACGCCCCCGTGGGACAGCAGCCCTACCTCTCGGTCGCGTTCGCGGTCTCTGGTCAGATTCGCGGGATGGAGTCGGCCGGCGCGCTCACCCGCGCGGCGGCCGGCTGGGGCCGGTTCCTGGCACGCCGCGCGTCGCCCGCCTCGCTGATCAGCGACGTGCAGACCCTCACCCGCGTTCTTCCGCCCGACACGGCCATGCAGGATCGGTGGGTGTTAGAGCGCATGGAGAGCGCCCCTGTCCTCGGGGATATGCCGACTGATGAGGACCGTGCTTTGCATGCGATCCGCCTTGCCTCCTACGAGGCTCAGAAGCGTTCGTATAGCGAAGTCATCCAGCTCACCAGCCAGGACGCCATGGTGCAGCGGCACTACGTCGTGGTGTCCTGGCCGCTAACCCAGAAGTTCACGGACGCGGCCGCGAAGTTCGGGTCCGGGCGGGACGCCTGGCGGGCCCTCATGGCGGACCAGATCGTGGCGACCGTTCGTGGTCTGGTCGACGCACGCATGGGGACCGTTCGCCCGCTCACGGCGAAGCAGACGGTGGCGGTCATCCGGCACCAGCAGAACCCGAACATGCCCATTGACCTGGCCGGCCCGGTGAACCCGCTCCGCGACGTGGGCCTTGCCTCCCACGATGAGTTCTCAGCTCACGTGGTGGAGTCCTACGACCCGACGATCCTCCGCCGCGGCGACCCAATCGAGGACGCTCCCGGGGTGACGTGGTGGCATCGTACCGCGGCGATCCACGGCGAGAACCTGGCCGTCGCCGGCCGCTCTCCGCTGTGGTGCCTCGACCTTCTCGTGGGCCGTGAGCTGACGTTCGTCCGCTCGGTGTCGTTCCACATGCACCTCATCCCGGCCGGGCAGGCGAAAGCAGCCGCCCGGGCCGACGTCGTGCGCGACATGGCCGGCGTCGTAGCTGAGCAGCAGAAGGGCCGGCTCGTGTCGGACGACTCGACCACCCGCATGTCGGCCGCCCAGCGTCGCGCGAAAGACCTCGAAGCGGGCTCGCACCACCACGGCGCGTCCTGGGTCGGCTACATCACCATTTCGGCGCCGACGCGGGAAGACCTTGCTCAGGCGTCACGGCAGCTTGAAGAGGCGTGCGCGACCGGGCTTGGGATTGACTTCCTTGACTGGCAGGACTCTTTCCAGGCGGCCGCCTCTGGGACCACCTGGCCCATTGGTCGGGGCCTGCGCCCCGACTCTCCCTCTCTGGCAACGCGTGCGATCGGCCGTCTGGCCGGTCGGAGCGAAAAGGAAGCACTTTCATGAGCAAGCACGCCCCCCTCACTAAGGCGACGCAGGACAACACCACAGCCGCGCAGACGCCGGCCGACAGTACTCGTCGGGGCGCACGCGCCGCGGTGGTGGAGACCAAGCGCCGGCCCCGGCTGGCGAGCATTCCGCTGCTGTGCGTGTTCGTGCCCCCGGAGGCCCTGGCCCCGGCAATCACGGGCGAGGAGGACGCACCCGGTCAGGGCGATCGCCCGGTCGCACGGTCGTTGGACCTGTCGCCGTTCGAGCTGCCGGGCTCTCGCCTGCGGTCCTCAGCCGGGTCGGCGTCGCGCGGGTGGTACGCCCCCACGATTTCGGGCGCTCCGACGACGACCCGGCAGGCCGAGATTCTGAACACGGGCATCATCGGCGCTCCGACGTCGTTCCGCGGTGTCGTCAACGGCCGAGACAACCTCTCCTCGACGTCAATCAGCCACGACGCCCCGACCGCCTACAACATGCAGCCGCGCGAGCTCACGAGCCCGAACGTGCTCCTTCTCGGCACGGTGGGCGCGGGAAAGTCGTCCTTCACGAAGACGGTCATGGTCATCCGGCCGCTGCTGCTGAACAAGCACCGCGCAGTCGTGTTCGACAAGAAGGACCAGGGCGGCGTGGGTGAATACACCGGCGTCGTCCAGCGCATGGGCGGGACCCACTTGCTGTTCAACCCGGACGGATCAGGCACCCGCCTGAACCTCCTCGACCCTGAAATTGTCCGTGGCACGGGCTTTCGAGGACAGGGCGCTCTTGTGAACGCTGTGGCGCGCATCGTCCGGGACGACACCCCGTCGACGGTGTGGGAGCGGAAAGCGACCAGGTACGCCCTTCAGCTGGCGTTCGCCTCGTTCGACGACGGCCGCGTGCCGACCCCCGCGGACCTGCTGCCGTTCCTCGGCCAGGTGCCCCAGGACAAGGACCTGTCAAAGAAAGCCGCCGACCGGTTCCACCAGGCCGGCCTCACGATCCAGTACGCCCTTGATGACCTCCTCGAGGACTTCGCCGGCACCTTCGACGGCGAAACATCCAATGACGTCGACCTGAGCCAGAAGCTCACGACGTTCGACGTCTCCCAGCTCCCAGACGACGGCCCGGCCGTGCCGACGGTGATGGCGATCGGGAACATGTGGCTGATGGGGCGGCTCCGGCAGGAGCGCGGCTTCATCACGAACGTGGTTTACGAGGAGGGCTGGCACATGATCGGTGGCCCCTCGTCCCGGCTCGTGAAGTCGAACCAGAAGCTCTCCCGGTCCCTCGGTATCTCCAACGTGTTCGTGATGCACAAGGGCACCGACATTCCCCCGGACAGCCCCGGCTACACCGTCGTCCAAGAAGCACAGACGATCTACGCGTACCGGCAGGACCGCGATGAGGACGCCCGCTGGGTCACCCAGACCTTCAACTTTGCCCCCGACACGCAAGAGGTTCTGATGAACCTCCGTCCCGGGAACTGCGTCTTCAAATTCGGCTCGAACCCGGAAACGCACATGCAGCACATTCGCTCCCAGTGGGAGGCCGAAGTGACCGACACGGACGAGGCCATGGAAGCGGGCGCGGCCACCGCGTAATCGGTTCTCGGATCAGGGGAGAGACGATGAGCAAGTGGATTGGCGGCACCCTCGTGGTGCTGCTTCTCGTATTCCTGTTAGCGGGTGCGACGCTGATCGGTGGCGGCGGCCCGCAAACCTCGGAGGCGTGCGCGGGCACGGCCGTCAACATTCAGACCGCCGCGGCCCACACGGCGATCGACGGGTACTCCGGCGACCAGCTCGTGAACGCTACGGCGATCATGAACGCCGGCGCCGCCCTCGGCGTCAACACGCAAGGGCAAGAGATTGGCGTCATGACCGCCATGGGCGAATCCACGCTGGAAAACATCACCTACGGGGACAAGGCCGGCCCCGACTCGCGCGGGCTGTTCCAACAGCGAGACACCTGGGGCACCCTCGCGCAAAGGATGGACCCCACCACCGCGGCGACACTCTTCTTCCAACGCCTCTTGAAGGTGCCGAACTGGCAGAGCATGGCGCCTTCGGCCGCTGCTCACGCGGTGCAGATCAACGCGGACCCGAACCACTACACAAAGTATTTTGACGCGGCCCAGGCCGTCGTGCAGGCGCTCACGGGCGGGCAAGCGGCGTGCGCGTCGACAGTCTCGGTGTCGGGAGACGCGAAGGCCCTCGCTCAGAACCTAGTCAAGGGCATCGACAACGGCACGATCACGGGCCTTGCCCCGGATCACCTGAAAGAGATTCGCTGGATTGCCGAAGGGCAGACCGTCGCGAGCTGTGGGATCGACACCCGCATTTTGCAGGTCATCACCGTGGCGTATCAGACGTTCGGGAAGATCGGGATCTCCGACATTAATCGGGCGTGCACCGGGCAGCGGCCGGGTGCCGGCAACGCGTCCGCGCATGTCGTCAATGGTGGCGGCCATGCGGTCGATTTCTACAGCCTCGGTGGTGTCGTCACCAACGGGTGGGACGCGAACGCGATCAAGCTTCTAAAGACCCTCGACCCGATCATGGCGTCCGACTCGGGCACCGGGCAGGCCGACTGCCGCGCCGCGCACGGCGACTCGCTGACGCTCACCAACATCAGCCGGCAGGTTGCCGACTCCTGTAACCACGTTCACGTCGAGGTCGACCCGATGGGGAGCGAGCCCATGAAATTCAACGTCAAAGAGGCCACCTCGACAGACAAGGGATTAGAGAATGAAAAGCACCCGCACCAACGTCCTCGTCGGCTTCCTCTTCGCCTTGCTTCTAGGTGCCGTGTACCTCGCGATCCATGCCGGCGCGGCCTTCTCGCACTCCGCGGGCGACTACCCCTGGAACCCCTTCCAGCTCTTCGGTGACATGACGCTCGGCGGAACACCGCTACCGAAGTCCGCCCCGGTCTTCATGTTCGTGTTTCTCATCGTCGCGGTAGCTGCCTTCACGGGCCTGCTTTCCTGGCAGGCCCGTCGTGCCGCGAACAAGCGCAGCAACGTCGCCCTGGCGCACATGGCCACGAAAGCGCAGACCAAAGTTCTCCGCGTGAAGCAGCGCACCGCCGAGACGGCCCGCCTGCACCCGAACGTCGACATGTCGTGCGGGCAAAACATCGGACGGACGATCGGGAGCCGCGCCCTGTGGGTCTATCAGGGCTGGCGTGAGACGGGTGTCTACGTGTTCGGCACCGGCCGGGGTAAGACGAGCGCGTTCGTCATCCGGCACTGCCTGGAAGCGCCCGGTCCGTGCATCATGACCTCGAACAAGGTCGACGGGGTGCGGGAAGTCATCGCCGGCAGGAAAGACCAGGGGACGGTGTACTTGTTCGACCCGCACCGCATCTACCGCGACGAGCTGACCCCCGATTTCGTCTACAACCCACTCTCGGACATTGAGACTTTGGAAGATGCCACAGAGCTGGCGATGATCTTCGAGGCTTCCACCCGTGGCGAGGCCGATAAGGGCGGGGACGCCCAATTCGACACGGACGGCCGCGACCTGCTCTCAGCGCTGCTGCTGGCGGCCGCGGTCGATGACCTGGGGCTTCCGACCGTCTACCGGTGGTTGTCGAGCAACTTCGGCCAGGAAGCCCAAGTCATCCTCAACGAGCACGGGCTGAAGGGTGTCGCTCTCACTATTGGGGGTGTCCTGAACTCGGCCGAGAAGACGAAGCAGTCGACATTCAGCACTGCCCGCCGCATGGCGTCGGCGCTGAAAAACGACCGCCTGGTGGCATGGACGGACACGGCCATTCGCGAAAAGGGCGGGGTGCGGTCGTTTGATCCGGCCGAATTCGTGCAGGGGAAGGACACCCTCGTGCTGCTCTCGAAAGACGGTGCCGGATCCGGCGGCGCGATCCTGACGGCGCTCGTGCGCGCGATCGGCAGGAAAGCCGAGAGCGCCGCACAGCGCAACGGCGGCCGATTGGCCGTGCCGCTCGTCATGGAGCTGGACGAGTGCGCCAACATCGTCCGGTGGCCGGAGCTGCCGTCCCTGTACTCGTTCTACGGCTCCATGGGGATTATCCTCAACGCCTACTTCCAGTCGAAGGCTCAGGGCGTCGAGGCCTTTGGCCGCGGCGGCTGGCAGGCCCTCTGGGACGCGGCCGCGAATCGGGTTTACGGCGGCGGCGTCGCCGACCCCGATTTCCTCGGGGATCTCGCTCAGCTGATCGGCAAGTACGACGAGACCACCTACGGCACCTCGACCGGCCGAGACGGCCAAATGTCGTCGTCCACGTCGACCCGTCAGGTGAACACCCTCGACGTCGACAAGCTCGCGAACCTCCCGGAATGGCGGGTGGTCATGTTCAACTCCAAGTGCCGGCCCGTGATGCTGACCTCTCAGCCGTGGTTCCGCGACCGGGAGCTGAAAGCTCAGATCGACGGCCACGCGCTCGTGGCGAAAGCGGCGTGACGATGAGCGATGAACCGACATACGAGGACGAGCCCGAGATGGACCCGGCCGAGTTCGAGGGCGACGAGGGCGACGCGGTTGACCCGCGCAAGGACGTCGACCCGTTCGAGTCGGACCCGGAGAGCGAAGGAGACGCGCCGGAGTACGAGCCCATCGACAATCGAGCTGACTTCCTCGACTGGTTCGATCAGCACTTCCACACAGTGGAGGCGACAGGCAGCCGGGAAATAGCGATCTGGTGCCCGGAATGGTGGCTGCACCCGGAAGTCAACGCCCGCCTATGGGCGCTGTTTCGGGCGCACCAAGCGGTCGAGCTGAGCCTGTCGCTTGATGCGCTGTCGGATTGGTGGCTCAACCACTGGGACCGACACAAAACGATTATCTTCGACGCCCAGACCGGCCCCTTCAAAGACTGCGACATGACCCAAGGACACCTGTACCAGCGGACAAAGGGCCGCAATAGGCCTATCGTCTCCGCCGCCATCCCCCCTGACAGTTGGCATCCGCCAGTCTGAATCCAGCGTGCTTCAGACCGGGGAGCGCGACAGGGCTGAGCTATTCTCGAAGCTGAGCAAGCATCATTCTGCAAAGATGCAGATTGGGCAGCTCTTAAACAAATGGGGGTTGGCCAATGCTTGTGCGAATCGAGAAGGTCCAAGGCATCGGACTGCTGCACGATGCGCGGGGCTCTGCGTACAAACTGGGAAGATTCGCGCTCCTCTATGGAGGAAATGGCCGTGGTAAATCCACGCTGGCCAGTGTTTTTCGCTCAAGCGCTACGGGAGACTCCACAACCCTCGAGGAGCGAGTGACGGTTGACGCAGGGCATAGCCCATCCGTAATCCTGCAGTTCGACGGAGGCCATAAGGTCACGTATGACGCAAAAGCCTGGACCGAACAGCGGTCAGAATTCATCGTCTACGACGCCGAGTTCGTCAACAGAAATGTCTATTCGGGAACGGAAATAACGCCGGATCATCGGAAGAACCTGCTCGACTTCGCGCTTGGCGACAGTGCTGTCGCCGCGCGGTCGACCGAAGAGCAAGCTTCTCTTGCTCAACAGCGGGCCTCTATGAAAATTCGCGACCTCACTGCTCGCCTTCAGGTTTACGCCGTGGCTTCAACGGTGGCAGTGTTTCGTTCCCTGCGGCCGGTAGAGCAACCGGACGCTAAGAGGAAGGCAATCACTGAACGACTTTCGGCTGCTACCCGCGCCGAGACGATTCTCCAGCAACCCCTCCCAGCCGAGACACCCGAACCGACACTAGACATCGGGGCGGTCTTCAAGGTTCTAAACCAGACTCTGGATGATATTCAGTTGGAGGCTGAGGCAGCCGTGGAAGCTCATGTCCAAACCGTTGGACTCTCAGAAGTGACGGCCTGGATAAGCGAAGGACAGCAATTTGACAACCACGAGATCTGCCCATACTGCGGGCAAGGAACTCAAGGATTATCGCTTATTCGCATGTACCAGAGCCACTTCAATCGGGCCTATCAGGACCTTCGTCTTGCGATCCAGGCCTGCATAAAAGGAGTACTCCAATCGACAGACCCTGCTCTTTTCGAAGAAATCGTCGCCCACCGCAAGCAAACCAACGAACGATTGACGGCTTGGAAGCCATACGTCGACCTCAGCCTCCTCACGGAGGAGCGCGACGAGCTTTCTGCCACGTCGCTTAACAATCTTCGCGAGTTGCTCCTGAGTCTCCTCGCACGGAAAGCGCTTGCGCCTTCCGACCAGATAGCCACGGTAGAAGAGGAAGACGACGCCCAACGACTGTGGGGCCAGTTTCTCCAGGTTGTAACGGAGACCAATGAGCTGATTGTGGCTCAGCGCACAACTATTGGCATCTTTCAAGATTCGCTCAGAGGCCAAGAACCCGAACTCATAGCTTCAGAGCTCAAGCAGCTCGATTTGGCGATACTGCGCCACACGCCAGAAGTGGTGCAACTCGTCGACGAGCTAGTGACGGCGGAAGCGTCGCTGAAAGATGCAGAGCAGTCGAAGAAGACGGCGAGAACAGCTCTGACTGCCCTGATGACCGCCACTCTTTCGAAATACCGAACCGACATAAACACCCACCTCGCTAGCCTCGGTGCCTATTTTGCGATCGACGAAATTAAGACCAACTACATGGGGAGCGCTCCCCGTACGGATTACGGCATCACACTTCGTGGCACTCCGATCAAGTTGGCCGGTGGCCTTCCGTCATTCGCAACGGCCCTCAGCGAGGGCGACAAGCGATCGATGGCTTTCGCGTTCTTCGTCGCGTCGACGCTGGCCGACCCGCAGCTCGACCAAAAAATCGTCGTGATCGACGATCCCGTAAGCAGCCTGGATAAAGCTCGGCGCGAATACACCACCGAAATTCTCGTACGCATAGCGAAGCAGTGCGGGCAACTTATCGTCCTCGCTCACGATGCGGTCTTCCTTCGCGACCTGCGACGCGCCCTGGTCAAGGCAAGAATCGACGGCGACATCACGAACATGCAAATAGCGCGAGCACCCGGTGATTATTCCGATTTCGGACCCGTCGACCTCGACCGAGAATGCGAGTCGGCCTACTACACCAACTACCGGACCGTAACCGACTTCGTCGCCGGTACGACAACGGACCGATTAACGGCAGCGAAGGCGATGCGACCACTGCTTGAGGGGTACCTGCATCGGCGCTATCCGGGGAAAATCTCGGATGGTGTCATGCTCGGAACAGCTATTGAACAAGTCGACCAGGCTTCCCCGCCGAGCCCGCTGGTCCACGCCCAGCCGGACGTTGCAGAGATGCGGTCTTTGAACGACTTCGCTGGGCGTTTCCACCACGATACGAATCCTGATTCAGCGTCGGAGTCTCCAGATGAGCAGTCGGTTCTGGCATACGGGCGGAGAGTGCTGGACCTTGTGCACGGAGCCTGACAAGCAGTTGTAAGCGCCTGGCAGTGTGAATGGATCTGGGGCCTTTGGATCGTCCGCTTGTGTTCCGGTCTTGACGGTGAACGGTGGTCGTGCTTCTAGCGTTCGAGGTCTTGGTCTCGAGACCGGCCCTCGCGAGGCTGGTGAGGCGAGTCTTTCCGGTCGGCCACCTTCTCGACCTTGACGTTGAGTCCCTGCTTGCGTAGCTCCTCGGCGCGCTGTGCCGCTCGACGCTGCAGCTCCTGCTGTGCTTTCTGGGCCGCGGTGAGCGTGGATCGTGCTTGGTCGGTGCCGGGCGGTCGGGTGGTGTCTCCCGTCCGCCGCTGCGCGAGGTCCGCGGCTCTGCGCCGCTGCTCTTCCTGGGCAGCCCGAGCGGCGGTCTGCGGCTGCGTGGACGCAGCCCGGCCCTGTGGGGGCGTGACACTTTCTCGTGCGCGCTGGGCGGCGCCCGTCGCCGTCGCGGCCGCCCTCTGCTTATCGGCTTCGATCGCCGCCGGCTGGCTGCTCAGCTCCCATGACTTGTGGAGCGCGGTGACGCGGGCTGCGAGATCCGCGCCCACGGCGCGCTCTCGGTATTCGGCCGGCACCGCCTCGGGGCTGGCCTCATCGACGCGGTACTTCTCCCGGAACACGGAGACCTCGGCGGCCAGCTCGGTCCACTGCTGCCGCTTCGCCGGGTCGGCGGGGACGCCGCCCAGCTCGGCCGACCACTCGGGCCTTTCGACGGCGACCGTCGCGCCCCTCTCCTCGAGGCGGGTTTCGAGGTAGTCGTACCGCTCTTGCAGGTGTTCCCGCCAGTCAGGGGCGGTGTGCTCGGAGTCGAGAGCGCGGCGATCCGCAATCCACGCCGGCACAGCTGGCACCGACTGCTTACGGTCGTAGGGAAGCGCGTCGACGTGCGCGGCCGTGTTCGCCGTGATCCGGGCCGAGAGAACGGCCGGCCGGTCCTCGGCCCCGTCCATGTCGCGCTCGGTCCAGGACCGGTAGAGGGCGTCGGCCGGCTCGAGACCCTGCGCCTCCGCGTGGCGGAGAGCTGCCTCGACGGCTCCCCAGCTCTCGTGCTCTCGGAGAGTCACGGCTGTGTCGTGGCCAAGGGCCTGATCGGCCACCTTCTCGAACCTCAACGCGTCAGCGCGTTCCGTGACGTCGCTGTACTGGTCGATGAGGGTCACGAGGTTGTCGACGCGGGCGTGCTCATTGCGGATCGTCTCGGTGGCCGACAGCCTGGCGTCGGACGTGCGGGCGATCGAGGCGAGGACCTCGGAGACTGGCTGCGCCTCCTCGGTTTCGACGTACAGGTGGTTCTCGAGCCGGCCACGGGTCAGGCCGACATAGGCCAACTCCTTGGACGTCGTCGCGTCCGCGAGGACGTGGGCGGTGTCGGCGGTCATGCCCTGAGTGCGGTGAAGGGTCGAGGCGTAGCCCAGCTCGACGGACTTTTCCACGTACTCGCGGGGAAGGGTGATCTTCGCCCCGCTTTTGATGCCCGTAACCGTCAGGGAGCCGTCTTGGTGGGCCTTCTCGACGGTCCAGATGTCGTTGTTCTTCACTCGGTCCCGGCCCCCGCCCGTCTTCAACTGGGAGTCGTTCATGCGGGTCACGATCGTGTCACCTCGGTAGGCCGACAGGCCGTCGTGAAGCGGTGCTGATTCCTTGCCGCGGACGAGGCCCTGCGACATGCGGAGCGCTTGGGCGCGACCGTTCAGCTCCGAGACGGTTGCGTTGGTCTTCGCGACCATGACCGACTGCAAGCCGGCCTCGGTGTCGTGCTGCCAGCCCGAGAAGACGTCGGCTGTCATCCGGTCGACGTCGCCGCCCGTGACGCGACCGTTGTCGACATACCAGGCGAACGGGTCGCCGGTCCCGGTGGGGTCGCGGAGAAGCTTGGTCGCTTCCGCCTCTTCCCGGTTGGAGAACCGGTGAAGGACTTCGAGCTTCACGGAGCCGACCTCGTGCTCTAACAGCCGAAGCGCCCCGCCGGCCTCGACCGCTGAGAGCTGCTTGTCGTCACCGATGAGTCGGACGTGTGCGCCGTGGCGTTCCGCGATCCGGGTTACTTTCGCGAGGTTGGTGGTGCCGGCCATGCCGGCCTCATCAACCACGATCACGTCTCCCGGTTTCAGGTCGACGCCCTCCACGGGTCCGTCCTGGTGGAGGAGTTCGGTGAGGGTGCCTTTGCCGTGGGTGAAGGAGTGGATGGTGCCCGCGTCGACGCCGATAGCGTCGGCCATGACTTCCGCCGCGGCGGCGGAAGGGGCAAGCCCGATCATGCGGCCGCCCTCGGCTTCGACGGCTCGTGCGGCCACTTGCAGGGCTGTGGTCTTACCGGTGCCGGCAGGGCCGGTACCGACAACGAGGCGGCTGCTCGACGTCGCGAACTCGCCCGCCAAAGCACGCTGCCCGGCGTCAATGTGCGTGCCCTCAGCCTCCGCGATCCGATCGAACGTTTCCCGGCTGACGGGACGTACGGTGCGATCCCGGGCGGCGTCAAGGAGTGTGTCTTCTGCGACGAGAACGGTCCGTGAGGTGAGGAGCTGCGAGCCCTTGTGCTCGTAGATGCTCACCCCGTCTTTCCGCGTAAGCGGCTGGAATGCTCCGTGCGGTGCGGGCGGGGTGACGGTGATCGAGTCGGTGGTGAGAGCGTGCTTGGTGATCTGCTCCACCGTGCCCTCGACGACGTTCCCGCGGGTTCGTTCGGCCTGTAGGAAGCGTCGCGTCTCGGCCTCGATCATGTGCGGTCCCCAGACCGCGTGATGCTCGGAGACGGTTTCGACCACCCGGGCGGACGCCTGCTCAATCGTGATTCGTTCGGTATTGCCGGCCCCTGTGTTGCCGGCTCGAGCGGCTGCCCGAGCGTCGCGGAGAATCGTATCGACCACACGGGCACCGACGGCTTGCGTGGCACGCTGCCGCCAGGCGGTGCGGAGGTCCGCCAGTGAACGCGCGGTCTCCTTCTTGGGCCGGGTGTCGAGGGTCGCCTGCTGCGCCAGAGCGATCCGCGCCTTCAAGTCAGGGGCACGGCCGTTGTCTCGCCGGTAATCCCGTTCGAGCTTCTTCATGGCGTCTTTGATGCCCGCCGACCGGGTGGAGAACCCCTTGTTCAGGCGGTCGTCCACGCCCGCGATTTCCACGACGGGACGCTTGCCGCGGGTGACCTCGCGCAGTTCCGTGGTGACACCCAGACCTTCGGTCACGCGGTCCATGACGCGCTGGTTGTAGAACTCCGACGCGGCAACCCCCTGCCGGTGGAGAAGCTTCGAGTCGATGGTCCGCCACTTCCCGTCGACGCCCTTGACCTTATTCGCAACCACCACGTGATCGTGGAGCTGCGGGTCACGGGTACGGGAGTCGTAGTGCCGGAACCGGGTCGCGATCAGGCCGCCCTCGACGTCGATCTGAGCGACACCATTCGTGCCAGCGCGGGTCGCAATGGCCTCGTCCTCGAGGTACTTCACGGTGTCCGCGATAGCGGCCTCGTGGGCGTCCTCGATCACCTTCCGGGTGTCGTTGTCCCCGAGACCCCACAGCGTCGACACACTCTTAGCGGGAGAGAACACCAGGTCGAAACCAGCCACAGCCTGCGATGTCGGACGGGACGCTGCGGTGATGTACCGGCCCAGTTCTTCCTGGTCCGCGGGAGGCCGACCTTTCGCCTCGCGGAACGCCCGCGCGCCCTCGCGGACGCGGATAGCGCGCCGTTCCTCGGCGTTGGGCTCGCGGTGTTCAATGCGCTCGAACCGGGCGTAGCCCTCGTCAATGGCGGCACGGAGACCGGTGCCGCCTTGCTCGTACGAGTAGTAGCTACGGCCCAGCTTCGCCATGGCCTGCGCGTCCTCGGCGGACTTTCCCAACGCCTGCGCGTCGGCAATTATCCGATCGGCGTCGGGATGTAGGCCCTCACCAAAGAGGGCCTTCATCTGCTCCTCAGAAACAGTGCCCCTGACGCCAAGGGCTTCGAGGCCCGAGCCGACCCACACGCCGGGAGGGTTGCCATCTGCGGTGTAGTAGTCGCCCAGTTCGCGGCCCGGTTCGCGCTTGATATCGGCCGTCGCGGTCTCACTCGTGTAGTACGCATACCCGTCTCCCGCGGACAGGATATGCATGGTCATCACAGGGTTAGATTACCTCACTAATTCATAATGCCAGAGGTGTGACGACCTGGTGACTGAGGAACGAGAGAACGATCGGCCGTGATCCGGGAAGGATCACGCGGTAACGGGACGGAGACTGCAGGGGTCGAGAAGACGCAGAGAGGAACGAGCGGAGTCGACGACGTGCAGTCGCAGTTCCGGGACCGAAGGCGCTCAGGTTACTCATGTAGCGGGGGAGTGGCTACGCCCTGCACCATGGATCGTGTTCATCGGGGCCGGTGGGCATACTGGATCAAGTCGATCGATCAGGGGAGCACCATCATGGCTGAAGTCCGCAAGTCCGCCACCCAAGCTGCCGCCCGCAAACGCGCCCGCGAGAAAGCCGCCGCGTTCCGGGAAAAGCAAGACAAGCTCGAGCAACTCGCCGTGGACTACTTCGTTGCCACCGACGCGCTCGAGTCCATCGAGCGTGAGATCGAACAGGAGCTCGCTGCCGTCCGGGAGCGAGGCGACAAGAGGGTCGCCGAGTCCAAGGCGGGGGCCGATGACGTCATCGCGGCAATGCTCGATCTGGGCGTCACCCGAAACGAGGTCGCCGACCGGCTAGGCATCACCACCCGCGAGGTCAAAAAGCTTCCCGTGGTTCGAGGAATGACGTCCACGTCCGAGGCGCCCGCAGCCCCTCTTGACCTTGCCGAGGAGTTCCGCGACGAGCGCGATGAGGTCCCCACTTCGGTGTAACCGTTAGGTGGACCTAGCCGCCAGGTGTTTAGAAGAGCCGTGGGTGGGTGAGTTCGACACCAAGAAGTGCAGCGCTGATGAGCTCGGGTTGCCAGCCGTGGTCGAGGATCACCGTTCGAAGGTCGAGTGAGCGTTGCACGCGCACTTGCCGGGGGAGGTCTCCCAGGCGAAGCGTCTGCCGGTTTCGGTAGCGGCCACGCTGGGCGCGGTCGAGCATGTTCTCACGGTGCGTTCCGGGAGCGACATGCGACACGTCTAGGTCAGCGGTGGCATGAACACAGATGGGGATGTCGCAGGCATGCAGCAGCAGCGTCGACATCGGTAGGGGTTCGCCGGTGGCGAGTTCGTACGCGTACCGCTGCGGCCGGACCGCCTGCTGGCCGGCCTGGCGTCGGATCCAAAATCGACCATACCCATCGTCGGAGATCGCTCCGGTCCAGAACCAGCAGTCTTCCGGTTCGGGCCCCTTGACGACATGCGACCAAAATCGGTCAACCTCGCTCCGGATCATGCCGTGCCCGCCGGGTAGGCAAGGTCACTTGACCACACGACAAGAGCCCACCGGCCGCCGCCCCCGCCTGCGGTATCGAGGGCGGCGTGCTCGGAGTCGTCGTCCGTGTGGCGGTCGAGAGCGCACTGGTAGGCGATGCCTTCGGAGACGTGAAACGAGGAGCAACGGGCCACAGGGAAAGGCTACGGCTTGACGTAACAGAGCCCGGCTTTTGACCGTGGCGCGGCGGCGCCAGTCGAGGAGGGGTCAGTCCTTCGAGGAGGTGTCGTCGGTCGGGGGAGTGGTGGTCCAGTCCAGGGCGGCCGCGATTTGCTCGACCGTGGGGAGGGCTTGCTGTTCGGCTTCGGGGAGAGTGTCGTACGTGTAGGAGGACACAGCCATCGGGGACCCGGTCTGGCCGAGTGCATAGCGGACGGTCTGGGCGTTGTGTTCACTGCAGATGAGGATTCCGACGGTGGGCCGGCCGGTGAAAGTCGCGGCGCATCTTGTCGTCAACGACCGCGATGTAGAACCCAAGCTGCCCGGTGAAGGCTGGTTGGAACTTTTCCGTCTTCAGTTCGACGACGACATAGCGAAGCTGCTCGGTGTGGAAGAACAACAGGTCGACGAAGAAGTCGTCATCGTCAACGTCGAAATGCACCTGCCGTCCCACGAACGCGAAGCCGGCACCGAACTCACGAAGTGTTTCGACGATGCGATCCATCAGCGCCTGCTCGAGGTCCCGTTCCGCGACCTCGTCGGTCAGGTCAAGGAAGTCGAACACGTAAGGGTCTTTCGCGAGCTGCCGGGCGAGGTCTGAATCAGAGCCGGCCAGTTGTCCCGCGAAGTTAGTTGGGGCGGACCCGATCCGCTGGCGGGTGCGGTTCATGATCTGGTTTGTCAGGACGTTGCGGGACCACCCGTGTTCGGCCGCCTTTTCGGCGTACCAGTCCCGGTCGCCTTGACTCTCGAGCTTGTCCAGAAGGACCAGGATGTGACCCCAGGGCAACAGTCCAGCAGCCTGCTGGACTATCTGCTCCCCGTCGGGCCACGCCTGCGCGAAGGACCGCATGTAGAACAGGTTCGACCGCGAGAAACCCTTCATCGCCGGGAACTCGGCACGCAGATCCTCCGCCAGCCGCGTCACGACCTGAGCGCCCCACTGCTGCGCGTCTTGCCGCCGAAGAATTGTGTTCCCGATCGACCAATACAGGCGAATCAATTCCGTATTTACACGGCGCTGCGCGGTCAGACGAGCGGCCCGAACGCGTCCCTTCAGCTCGGTGAAGACCTCGGCGTAGTCCTTGGGTAACGAGTCCACGTCAGAAGTCACGCTCCCAGCGTAGCCAGCGCGAGTCCAGCAGCTTGCTGGACGGACTTCATCGGCGGCGGCACGGCTGGCCTACTCTCCCTGCACGACTTCGTCGAAACCACGAGAGGCCGGTTGCCAGCGGCATAGCTAGCAGGAAGAAACCTGCGCTTCGCCGCACATCACCAGGGAACATCGACCGTGCGCGAAGTAGGTCGGGTCGACGAAACGACCAGCGGTCCTAGGCCGCTTTGGGCTTCATAACGCGCCGGAGCGCGATCAGCCCGTCGCGGAGGCGGGTCTTGACGGCGCCGACGGAAACGTCTAGTTGCTCGGCGATCTCGGCCATTGTCATTGACTGGAAATAGGCGAGCTGGATGACTTCGCGCTGCAGGGAAGTAATGTGTGTCATCGCTTTCGTGACGTCGGCGTGCGCGAATCGGAGGTCGATAGTCTCGGCGACTTGGTCGTAGGGTAGGGGCTGGTCGCGGATACCGATACGCATGTCGCGGTCGCGGGAGGCCTGGGATGCGCGGACGCGGTCGATGGCTCGGCGGCGCGCGGTGGTGATCATCCAGGATGTCGCCTTGCCTTTAGAGCTGTCGAACCGTGCGGCCCTTTGCCACAGCTCGAGGTAGACCTCTTGGGTCACTTCTTCTGATTGGACGGGATCTCGGAGGCACTGGGTCACGATGCCGAGGACTCGTGGTGCTGTGCGGTCGTACAGCATCGCGAAGGCACGTTGATCGCCGTCTGCTGTCAGGAGGAGGAGGTCGTCATCACTGACGAGCGCGCCGTCGGTCGTGGCCGGAAAAGGTGGCATGTGTCCCTTGCTGCTTGATGGATTCGGCGCCACGGGGTCGTAGGAGGAGGCGGAGAGAAGTGGAAGCGTCGCAGGTCAAACGGCGATGCTAGTGTCCCTGGCGTGTGCGGTGCCCAAGCGGATGAAGTCGGCGTAGCTGACATCGACTGTCTGCGGGAGGCGCGTGACGGGAGCCATCCGGGGCGCCGCGATCTTGCGACGCTTCGGGTAGGTCTGGATGCGGGCCGCGGGCACGCGTAAGTTACGGCGGTACAGGCTGGCCTCGGTGGGAGTCGCCTGGAGGGCGCCGGTGACGCGCTCGAGGCGCTCCTCGTGTCTGAGGCTGCGAAGGTCGATGATCGTCATGGTCAGCGTCCCAACCCGAGCATCAGCGCGATCGCCGTGGCGGAGCTGCCGACGAGAGCGGCTGCCACTCCGATTCCGGTAACGGCGGAGACGTGCCTCGCGACGAATGTCGGCGTAACCGTGGCGCGTCCCTTAGGCGAGTAGCGGAAGCCGCTGGTGGGAACGAGACGGACGCGAACGGCGGCGGCGAGGTGGCGGCCGATGGCGGGGGAGATTGTGATGGGGGCGATGACGTCGGACATGTGTTGCTCCTTTTCGAGGCTGAGCCTCACCGGTCGGAGTGATGCCGTCCGACAGGACTGAATCTAGAAGTGCGGCGCCAGCCAAAGTGTCGATCTGCGCAAATCAGGCCGTGCCCCGCGCTTATCGGCCAACTGGGTCCGCGCATTTCGGGTCAATTGCCCGTCTCGGTCGAGGGCCACCCTCCGGCGTCTAGGGTCGGACGTGGCCAACCACCGAAAGAGAGACCATGACCCACCCCTCCACCACCGTCGTGGAGGACGCCTCTGACCGGGTCGCCCTCATCCTCAGTGCCGACCATCTCTTCACGATCGGTCGCATTCGTTCCACGAGTCTCGGCGCCGTCGAGAAACACGCCCACCGATCGCACGCTGCGTTCATCAAAGTATTCCGGGACAGAGACGACCTCATCGTCGCCGTCCTCGACTACCGACATGCCGCTTGGAACAAGCACCTCGCGGACGCCATAGCCGTCTCGCAGGATCCTCGCGACAAGATCTTGGCGATCTTCACCTACCTCGAGACGTGGTTCGCCGAGCCGACTTTTCACGGCTGCGCCTTCGTCAACGCCTACGCCGAGCTCGGCCCCGAGATCCCCTGGGTCGCCGACTACGCGGCCCGCCACAAGCACGTCTTCATCGACCTCGTTACCCGCCTCGCGCTCGAAGCCGGCCTTCCCGAGAGCGCTGGAACGAGCATCGCCCTCCTTGCCGAGGGGGCTCAGGTCACCGCGGCGCTCACTCGGACGATCGCACCGGCCCGAGAGGCGCGCTCCGCGGCCGCGATGCTGATCGCGCTCTACCAGAGCGGGCAGGCGCCAACTGACTTCAGCCTCTGAGCAGGCGAGCGCCCAGAGCCAGAAGTGGCTAGGCCAATAAACGCGGCGACGAGCGCAGGGCGGGTCACTGCTGTGGGATGATCCTCTCGTGCCGAGCGCCCCGGACCCCCGCGTCCACATCGACGCCCAGGGCGGTGATCTGGAGCAGGCTATCGACCTGTTCCAGGACGGATATAACGGCAACACTTTTGCAGCCGAGCGCTCCGAGAAGCCGTTCTTCTACCGCCACACGGCGATCGGCGACGCAGCGATGACGCTCCGGACCACCCGGTTTGATGGGCACGTCACGGGCGAGATCGCGCCGGGCGACGACTACGTGATCTCGTGGCTCACCGAGGGACGGGGCCACTTCGACGTCGGCCGTCACGATGCCCAGCTCGACCTCGGCCAACCGATGGTTTTCACGACTGACCGGCCCTTCGCGTTCGACTTCACCGACGTCAAACAAAGCCTCGTTCACTTCAACCGCGCCACCCTCGAGGGCATCGTCGCTGAGCACCGAGGCACTGCCCCTGAGGCGCTGCACCTCGACCACACCGTTGCTCCGTCGGAGGCGTCGGTCCGGTCCTGGAGGAACACGATCGCCTTGGTGTCGCAGACGGTCCGCGACGAGTCGTCCAGCCCGATTCTCCAAGCCGAGCTGACACGTCTCGCGGCCATTGCTCTACTGGGCATGTTCCCGCCGGCGCGTGCCGCGGTCCCGGCGGCCCTGCAGTCCGCCAGAAACGCTCACCTGCGCACGGCGGTCGAGTACATCCACGCCAACGCCCATCTCCCGATCACGACGACGAGCGTCGCCGCGGCCGCCGGCATCAGCCTCCGCGCCCTCCAGGAGGGCTTCGTCAGGCACTTGGAGATGACGCCGAACGCGTTTCTCCGTGGTGTGCGCCTCGACCGGGCCCGCGACGACCTGGCGGCCGCGGGGCCGGGTCAGGTCGCCGTGATCGCGCACCGATGGGGGTTCGGCAACCTCGGCCGTTTCTCCCACGCCTACAGTCAACGATTTGGCGCACTTCCGTCAACCCAGAGTGGCGGTGCAATCAGTCAAGCCTGACGTGCTGATAATGTACGTTATGTCAAATACTGGATTGCCGATTTGGAGGCCGCCCGGAGCCATCGGGTGATGTGGGAAGACACGAGACGAGGAGCCGGGACGTCGATGTGTCCGTCGGAGTAGAAGACGTCACGGCCTCCGGTCTGGTCACGGGATCAGATGAGCGAGGGGACGATCGCGATGATGTCCTATTGGTCGTCGCTGGTGCCTCGCCAGAGGAAGACGTCGGCGTCGGACGCGCAGGCACTTTAACGCTGACCATCCACATGCCACTGTATTCGCGTTTCCATGAGGGCAGGATGCTACTGGGCGGCGAGGGTGAATGAGGTCGCTCCGCGCATTTCGGCCAAGCACCTCGAAGAGGCGCTGAGGGTGGCGTCAGGACCCGCAGGAAGCGGCGCCGAATTCCAGGGCTGGGCAAGCGTCATCGGGGAAGGCGATGTCGACGGTCCCAGCGTCATAGGCTCGATGGTGTCCATATCGAAAACGACGGGCCAGCCGAGGATGCAAGAAAAAACTCACCGTCCGGTTCTCGACTGCTGGAACCTCTACGAATGCACCGCCGGAACGGAAGGAGTCGTCGGTGGCGGCTTCGAGGGCTGTGATGTCTGTGTCCTCGGCGACGAGGACTTCGCGAGCCCGACGACGGAGCGGTAACGGAGCCTGATTTTCCGAAGACGAGCAGCTGGCGCTCTGTCTCGGCTCTCTACGCTCCCTGGCGACGGGGATCAATTGGGGCGGTGTATTCCTGCTGACGGTTGACAGATCAGCCGGGCAGGTCTGCCCCGGGTTCGGGCTGGAGACTGACGCCGTGCGCTGGTCGTGCAGCTGTGGGGCGAAACCCGCTCTCCTTGTTTGGCGCCTAGGCGGGTGAGATCTCGGAGAGAGCTGGTGTGAGAGCATCCGCAAGCGTTTTTAGCGTCGAAGCTGCTGTCTGGATCGCGGGTCCGACGAAGGCGCCATTGAACGCGTCCTGGTAGGTGGTGCGGATGTAGCCGACTGCTTTGATGCCGGTGTCCGTGAGGTGCAGGGTCTGGCTGCGCCGGTCGGAGGGGTGGGGGCGTCGGCTCAGGTGACCGGATCTCTCCAGCCGATCTACCATTGCGGTGATGGACCCCGTGGTGTGGTGCAGGAAAGTGGCGAGGTCCTTTGGTGTCGGATCCTGGGCACGAAGCAGGTACACCAGCGCCCGCACATCCGTCGGGCTGAGGTCCAGGACTTCGGAGATGCGAGTGCTCATGCGAAGGCTCTGGGCCTGGAGGTACTGGTAGGCGCTCAGGAGGTCGAGGAGATCAGCCTCGTCGACGTTGTCGGGGGCGTGGGGAAGGAGGGAGGTCATGGCGGGGTCCTGGTGCGGGTTGGTGATTCGGGCTCCGGCCTGAGGGCGGGGCTTGGGTGGTGTTATTGGCCTGCTGCGTAGTGGTTGGAGATCTGTCCGGCGGTGAGGACGGTGGAGTAGACGGCGGCGTAGCGCATCTGTCCGGTGAAGTAGTAGTTGCTGGCCGTTCCCGGCCACCCGCTGATGGTGTCGTAACCGATCCGGAAGTAGCCGGTGTAGTTCTCCGCGGTTGTGTATGTCGTGTTGGAGGCGACCAGGGTGCCGTCGGCATAGAGGCGCATGCCGGTGGAGGCGGACATGGTGGCAGCCACATGGTGCCACTTGCCATCGGTGTAGGACTGCGGTGACGTGACGACCTGGATGCCGCCGTTGTAGGCGCCGAAGACGAGTTTCCCGGATGTGTTCAGGTACACCTGCCGGTCGTGCTGGCCGGAGGTGGTGATCTGGTTGCTCCCGAATCCGATCAGGAGCCCTCCTGCGACGGTGGTCTTGAACCACACCTCCTCGCTGAAGGTCGTCGGGTTGGCGTAGGAGGAGGGGGTGGTCACAAAACTGGAGCTGCCGTTGAGCGCGTAGGCTCCCCCGGTGTCTCGGGGGCAGGCGATCGGGGTGGCGGTGCTGGTGGTCATGGCGCCTTGGTACGTGCCGTTGGCGGCTGTGCCATCGCTGTCGATCGCGGTGGTCGACCCCGACGCCTCGTTGAGGTAGTACTGAAACGACGATCCCGCACTGTCAGCGGCTTCGGCGGCGGAGCACTTGAAGTACGGGGCGGTGGCGGCGGTGTTGCTGCCGTTTCCGATCTTCGCTGTGAATCCGGCGGTGGCGAAAGGGGTTGCTCCAGCCATCGCCCACAGCGCGGCCACTGAGAGCACGGCCACCGCAGCGACGAGTAAGGCGAAGCGTGGCCGCCACCGGAGGGGCTTAGTTCCGGGGGCGGAGCCGTTCGGAGCATTCACGGGGTGGCTGTTTCTTTCGGGGGCAGTCCCACGATCATGGTCCAGAGCAGTGGCGCGCAGCACACTCCGATGAGGGCGACCCATCCCCACAAGCCCAGGTGTAGGCCGGTGGAGAGGCTGTAGAAGGCTTGGTGGGCTGAGGCGGGGACGGTGACGTGGCCGACCTGTCCGGCAACGAGGTCGGCGTGGGTGCCGTGCAGGGCCTGCACGCGGATGGGCAGGAGACCGGTCGAGACGACCGTGGCGCCCGGGTGTCCGCCTTTCGTGGTGACTTGCTCGACGACGACCCCGGTGAACGGCTTCAAGACGAACGCGGCCGCCGACACGGCCAAAGACATGCCGCTGAGGCGGTAGGCCGACCTCTTCGTCGCGTCCTTGACACGGGAGGTAGCGAGGAACACGACGACGATTCCGAGGAGGACGATCGGCACGCCACGGATCAGCCATCCCAGCCCGGGGAGGATCGTCACCGCCTTGCCGACGAGGTCCTGGCCGGTCACCTGCCAGGGGTCGGTAGCGCCGTTGATGTCTCCTCGAGTGGTGAGGAGACCGTCGGCGCTGATGGCGATGATGCGGTGCGTGTAGGTCTCAGCCAGGTTCGTCGGAGGGTGGAAGGCCACCACGTCTCCCACGTGCAAGTCCGACACGGTCGTGGGCACGGTGAGTACCAGGGTGCCCACAGGCGCGGCGGTGCCCATCGAAGGGGTCTTCACGATGAACCATGCCCCTCCGTGGAAGTGGAACAGCGCAGCCGCAGCGATGAGGGTCGTCGCGGCGACCGCGACCAGCCCGGACAAAACGGTGACGACGATCGGGCGGTGAGAGCGGGGGGTGATCTGCTCGAGGCTGATCGGGTGTGGCGTCAAGGGGACCGACGTGATGTCGGGACGGGTCACAGTCGACCCGGGGGCGGGGTCCGTGTCGGTGTCTCGAGTGTCGGTCACGACGTCAGGTCCTTCTGGTAGAGGGGTGAGCAGGGGCCCCGATTCGGCGGAGCCCCTGCTTGGGAGCTGGAGTGCAGCGCAGCGGATGTGCTCGGAGCTGCTAGCTGGCGTAGTTCCAAACAAGCGGCAGCGACGCCTGCAGGCCCTGATAGGTGTTGCCTGCGGTCGAGGAGAGAGTCACGGCGAAGGTGAAGCCAGTGGTGCCACCGGCAGCGACAGCGGGGAGGGTGAATGCCGATGATCCGGCCAGCGCGGCGAGCGTGCCGGAGTAGACGACGGCGTTAGCGGTCGTGTTGGTGATCACGACGGACAGCTTCGCGCAGAGATCGGTCGCGCTGCCGTTGCTCGTCCCGGCATTGGACTGAGCGCAGGTGGCACCAGGGGTGAGCGTGAAGGTGCTCGCTGCGACCGTGCCGGTGTTCTTGATGGTAATCGGGGTGGTGACGGTCTGGCCGGGGATCATCGTGGTCGATCCGCCGAACTTGTTGATCGTGGCGCACGTGGCGGTGTTGTTCGACACGGACCCGCCGTCGGTGGAGGTACAGGTGACCGTCGCGCCGGAGTTCTGCTCCTGCATGGTCAGGGCGCCTGTTGCTGCCGTGTTGGTGGAGTTGGTGATCTGCGCGGCGAAACCGGAGAGGGTTCCAGTCATCGTCACAGAGAGGAGGACGGCGGCGAGGACGCCGGTCGCCAGTGCGAGCGGGGCGAAGCGGATCCGCTTGGCCTTGGGAGAGGTGGGGTTCGACACGAAAGGCTCCAAAAAAAGTGGGTGGGACTCAAAGTGGATGAGATGGTGACCTGTTCGACTATCGGCTCGCTTAGGAGTGTTGTAAGTCGTTTGCCAGGTTATTCGGTACTGCGTTAGATCAAGCATCAATTAGTTTGATCATTGAGCCAAGTCCCCTCTTGGGGGGCCGCGTCCATTTGTTCCGAACCGGCTTCATGACCGGGTGTCGGAAGAGTTCGAAGAAGGAAGACCGCACATGACATCCAAAGATTCGCAAAGCGCACCCGCTGATGCGCCCGTGAGTGCTGGGGACGTTCGGGCGTTGACGGCTGCATTGGTCGAGATCGATTCCGCCCATCGGCGTATCCGGCATCGTCTCGCTCATGACCTCGGCTTCTCCACCTCCGAGCTGACGGCGATCTACCTCGTCGGGACCATCAAGGACTGCACGCCCAAGCAACTGGCCGCTGAGCTCGATCTCTCCACGGGGGCGATTACGGCCATGGTCGACCGGCTCGAGAAATCAGGACACCTCGAACGCCGCGTGCATCCTTCGGATCGGCGACGGCAGCTCCTTGTCGCCACATCAAAGGGCAGGGCGGCCAACGAGGCCATCATGCGCCTGTATGACACCGCGATCGAGAACGTGGTGGAGAGTTTCCCCGGCATGTGCGACGCCGATCTCGTTGAAGGCCTTCGCCGTGCCGCGGAGGCGATCGACAAGGCGGCATGGTCTTGATGCGCACATACCTCGGGAACGCAAAGCCGACCGCACCATGCTTTCTGGGCAGTCCAACGCGTTGAGAGGGCACGTCCCAAGTTGCTTCTGAACCGAGCCGTGCCGAAAGTGGAGGAAGTACGTACTGGGCGGCGCCAGCACGCTGTAAAGGGCAACTGAGCGGCACGGACAGATCTGACACGGTCTGGCCGCGCCGCTTTCCGGCGCTAAATCGCACGTGTCGAAACCGTGCCGTGCGGAGCAGCTGGTTCTCCGAACGGTGGCCGCCAAGTGGCTGCCTGGGGATCCCTCGCAACTCACTGCCGTGGCCACTGATATATATTATTTCAACTGCGGGTTTGCTGCGTTTGGGATGGGGCGTGACCGTTAGGTGGCTTCGGCGTGCGCGGATTTAGAAGAGTCGTGGGTGGGTGGTTTCGACTGCAAGAAGCGCGGCACTGATGAGCTCTGGTTGCCACCCGTGGTCGAGGATGACGGCGCGGAGATCGAGGGAACGTTGGACGCGCCCTTGGCGGGAGAGCAACCCCAGCCGGAGCGTGTGCCGGTTCCGGTAGCGGCTACGCTGCGCACGATCGAGCATGTTCTCCCGATGCGTTCCCGGAGCCACATGCGACACGTCCAGATTGACCGACGCGTGGACGCACATTGGGATGTCGCATGAATGCAGAAGAAGCGTCGACGGGGGCAGTGGTTCGCCGGTGGCTAGTTCGTACGCGTACCGCTGTGGGCGCACCGCCTGCTGGCCCAGCTCGCGCCGCACCCAAAACCTCCCGTAGCCGTCGTCCGAGATCGCACCGGTCCAGAACCAGCAGTCGTCCGCCTCTGGTCCCTTGACCACGTGAGACCAAAACCGATCGACCTCGCTCCGGGTCGTCACGGTTTTTCCCCTCGACGCGCACGGGAGGTACCGCGGCGGCTTCGACTGCCCGCCGGGATTCTTAGGAGGATCATGTCAAGTCCGAGGGGCGCGCGTCGACATGCCTCTCGGGACAGAGCGGGGAGGCGCTTTGCGTCATGATTCGATCATCGTGCGGGCGGGGGTTTATCTCGCTGCGGCGCGCTGCTGACCAGGCTCATGGTCATCGGTAGCCTGGTGACTATCGTGACGAACTCTGTGGAACGTGCTGACTACGCGGTCGTGCTGTCCGACCTGAAGAGCCGTGTTCGAGCAGCACGGTTCAGTGCCCAGCGACGCGCCAACACCGAACTCGTTCACCTGTACTGGCGGATCGGTAAGACCCTCGTAGAACGCGGCGAGACTGCAGTCTGGGGGAGCGGCATCCTCGAGCAGCTCGCGAAAGACCTTCGGACCGAGTTCCCCGAGATGAAGGGGTTTTCGGTCACGAACTTGAAATACATGCGGCAACTCGCGACCGCCTGGACCAGCGAAGAAGATTTTGGTCAGCAACTTGCTGACCAATTGCCGTGGGGGCACCTCATGCTCCTTCTCGGACGCCTCGACCACCAAGACGAACGCGCCTGGTACGCCCAGCAGAGCGTGGCCCACGGCTGGTCACGGAACGTTCTCGAGCACCACGTCCGCACCCAGGCCATCACTCGATTTGAAGCGGCCCCGACCAACTTCACGCAGATCCTCGAACCAACCGACTCCGACCTGGCACAGCAGATCGTTAAGGACCCCTACGTCCTGGACTTCCTTCGGGTTGACAGCGATGCAAACGAACGTGACATCGAACTAGCGCTCGTCGACCACATCATCCGAACCCTCCAGGAGCTCGGGTCAGGTTTCTCCTTCGTCGGACGCCAAGTGCACTTCGACGTCGACGGCGACGACTTCTACGTCGATCTGCTCTTCTTCCACGTCGAACAACTCCGCTACGTCGTCGTCGAGCTGAAGACCGGCAAATTCAGACCCGAGCACGCCGGCCAGCTCGGCTTCTACGTCGCCCTCGTCGACGATAAACTCCGCCGCCCCCAGCACGCGCCCACGGTTGGGCTCCTCCTTGTCACAGGCAAGAACGACTCCGTTGTTCGATACGCCCTTGCCGGGAGTAAGGCCCCTGTTGCCATCGCGAGCTACGACCTCTTGCCAGCAAGGGAGAAGGCGTCCCTGCCGTCCGAAGAGCAGCTCGCACAAGCCCTGCGGCCTCTCACGGCCGACTCGCCGGAAGTCGAGTAGACGCACGTCTGTTTTGCCAAGAGATTGGTCAGCAAGCTGCTGACCAATAGAGACGGCATTTCGTGCCTGGACAAAGCAGTCCGGCGACAAACCTGGACCATCCCAGTAAGACTGGGACTCCGACCCGAAAAGCGTTGCCCCTCTCAGCGGGGGAAGCGATTTCCATGCAGAGGCATAGAGTTCAGAAGCTGCGCCGGCGTTTCCGGCGGACAATGCTGCGGCTTCATCTCTAGCCGGTCAAGGACACTTTCCCCGTTATGACGCTTGCCCCCGCTCCGTCTGCCGATACACCTCGGAGCGATGACGATCTCCTCCTCCTTACTGCAGAAGGGAACCGGGAGGCATTCACGCTTCTCTACGACCGGACAGCCGCTCGGATCCTCGGTCTCGTCCGACGGGTCCTCATCGACCAGGCACAGTCCGAGGAAGTCACCCAAGACGTCTTCCTGGAGGTGTGGCAGAACGCAAAGAGATTCGACCCAGCCCGCGGGAAGGCGCTGTCATGGGTACTGACGATCGCCCACAGGCGCGCCATCGACAGGGTGCGTTCCTCACAGTCGAGCAGAGACCGGGACTACAGCGTGGGGGTCCGGGACTACGAAGCCTCCAGAGACGACGTCGCCGAGTCTGTCGAGACCCGACGGGAGCATCAACGCGTCACGAGTGCGCTGAGCCTTCTCACCGACCATCAGCGTCAAGCGCTGGAGCTGACGTACTACCGGGGGCTCACCAACGTCGAAGCGGCCCTGCAAGCCGGAGTTCCGGTCAACACCATGAAGTCCCGCCTCCGTGACAGCCTCATGGCCCTGCGCCGGCTTGTCGCGGACGCCGCCTAATACCGGACCGGAACGCGGTTTCACGGACTTCTCTTATCGATCCGCTTGAGGAAGGAACCCGCCGCACCCGAGGGTACGGCGGGCCCTATCGGTCGTCCGGAGAATCCATTCTCCGGACTGATCTCCCCTCGAATGCGCTCGACGGGAGACTCTCGGTCGCGAACGCCGTCTCGGCGCCCGGAGAAGTCGGAGAACGAGAACGAGCCCGCCGCGGTGTGCGGCGGGCTCGTGGTCGTGGAGGAAGAAACCTACTGGGCGATCTGGGCGGTGATGGTGGCGGTTCCGACGAGGAGGCCGGCCTTGACGGCGTCGGTCTTGAAGGTGCTGTCGAGCAGCTTCGCGGCGTCGGCGGAGACGTGGACGGTGGTGCCGG